>NZ_JBFBJY010000009.1:0-141588 GCF_040702125.1 Kitasatospora sp. NPDC085895
CCTTGAGAAGCTGAATCATCACAGGTCGAGGCACCCTCCTACGCCTATCTCATGCTCCGTCACTAAGCCTGGTCACCACGGTGAATTGGTGAGGCTGGGAGCGACGCCTGCCCGCCCTCGCGGGCACCCGGCGCACCGTCGTTCCGGTGGTCGCCGTGGACCACCTCGCCGCCTTCCTCGCCGAGGTCCCGCACCACGACAGGGAACCGCTGCACCTGCACACCGTGCTCGACCCGGCCACGCCGCCGCTGCCCGAACTCGTCGCCCTGGCCGCCGAACGCCTCGGCCTGCGCCCACCCCGGGTGGTGCTGCCCGTCGGCCTGGTCCGCAGGCTGCCGCGCGCACTGACCGGCGTCGACCCCGAGACACTCTCCTTCCTCGCGGAGGACACCTACGACACCGACTCCGCGGCCGCCCTGGCGCGCGCCGCCGGGCTGACCCACCCGCCGGTGCAAAGGCTCATCCAGGACTGGGCCGCCCGCCTGGTCGCCGACCGGTTCCCCGGCGCCGCCGTGCCACCCGCGCCCGCCGCGCGCCCGTGAGAGCCGCCGGTCCGGTCGCCGCACACAGCGCGGCCTGCCGCAGGCACCGGGCGATCAGACGGCGGCCTGGATCCTCATGCGAAGCGTGAAGGCCGTTGCTGCCGCCGTGGGGGGTGAGGCCGTGCAGATGGGCGATGCCCTGGCCGGGAGCGTCCAGCAGTGCCTCGGCTCTGGCCGGTCCGTCGCCGGTGCGCAGGGACCAACCGGCCGGGCGCGGGACGGGATCGGCGTCGTGCGTGCCGGGTTCCTGGTCCACCAGGTGGGGGCCGATGTCACGGTGCCAGTAGTGCTGCCCCATCAGCGGGGTGGAACCGGCAGCGCGCAGGGCCTTCGCGGTGGCCGGCCGGAAAGCTCAGCGCAAGCCTGCGATCGCAGGCCCGGCGGCCGGATGGACCTGCCGTCGCGGGCTTACCGAGGCGGATGGCCCGACGCCGACGCTCGGGATGCCGCAATGGGCGGCCCGGCCCGCGCGCCGTGCCTACGCCGGGGGCCGGACCGCAGCCCCTTGCACGCTGGGCTGGGATCGCAAGGGGCAGTCCGCGCCAGGCCCACAGGGGGGGCGAGGCTGGGTCTGTAACCGCGGCAACCCGCCCGTTTCCACGGGGAGCCGCGAATGAGACTGTAAAAACCGCCGCAGCAGCCGGCCCCGGAAGACGCGCCGCACATCACCCGGGTGGCCCGCAACGGAGCCCGAAAGTTCAGCCTTCCTCGCACAGCCCCGCCCAGCTGGATCCCCGCACGCCCCGGCTCCGTCGCGGGTCCGCGGGTCCGCGGGTGGCGCCGAATGCTCAGAGCAGGCCGCCCGGTCCCCCGCCCGGACGGGGTAACGCGCCCGCCCTCAGCACGGAACCGCCCGAAGCTGCGCGGCCGGCGGCGCCGATGCCGGCCTCGGCGCCGCCGGAGACTCCGGAGCGCGTCAAGGTCCGCCAATTCCCGCCCGTCGAACGAGGACCTCGGCAAGTGGTCGCACTCCGTCGCCCAAGGCGCCGGGCCGGGGCCCGGGAATTATGATCGATCCGACGCCGAGCAAGTGCCTCCGCCACCGGGACACCGGCGGATACGGAAAGGCCGTCATGACTGGACCAGTGTGGACCGGCGCTCTGACTATTGGACTCATCACTCTGCCAATAGCCCTGTACAAGGTGGTGGAAACACACGACATCAGCTTCCACCGAATCGAACGCGGCACGTCCGACCGGGTTCGCGTGCAATGGGTGAACGAGCGAACCGGCGCCGAGGTGAGCTTCCAGGATCTCGAAAGGGGATTCGACGCCGGAGGCGGGGAATATCTGACGATCGAACCGAGCGAATTCGAAGAAGTCCCGAACGGGAGATCGAAAAATATCGAAGTGCTGGAATTCGTAAACCTCTCCGAGATTCCCCCGGCCCATTTTCGCACGCCCTACTACCTCGGCCCGCGAGGAAAAGAGCACGCGAAGACATACCAGTTGCTGGCCTCCGCAATGGAGCATTCGCGGCGCGCGGGAGTCGCCCCGTTCTCGATACGCGACAGGACGCACCTCGGCGCCGTATACAGCGAAGGTGGAGTGCTGACGCTGCACACCCTTTACTTCGCCGACGAGATACGGGATCCGCATCGCGAAGTCGACCACCTGCCCACGGGCGGAAGAGAATTCGGCGATGCCGAACTCCGGATGGCCGAGCGGCTGATCGACCTTCTCACCACCACCTGGAACCCGCAGAAGTATACCGATGCACGCCACGAGCAGATCCGCCGGATCGTCGAGGAAAAACTGGCGACCCGCGAGATGGACGCGCTGCGCCAGAGCCTGGCGTCCTTCGGCGAGGACGCGGAAGACGGGCATGGCGAGGACCATCCGCAACCGGATGAGGGCGGCCCCACCCCCAGGGGGGAAACCGACAGGAATTTCCCCAGAAAGCCTGGCCGACAGCAAGAAAAGGCAAGGAAGGAAATTTCCGCCCTGCCAAGAAATGAGCTGTACAGACGTGCCCGGGAGCTGGACATCCCACATCGGTCCACCATGAATCGCAAACAGCTCATCGCCGCACTGCTAAGGGCGGCCAATAGCTGACGCTTTCCGGAACCCTCCGCCTGCGGCGGCTGGATCGCCGGCGCCCTTCTTGCCGGCCGCAGGCGCAGCTCAAGAAACTTCAGCAACGGGGTGCCCGGGACGACCGCAGACAGCCGGGAAGTGTGCAGAAGAAGGGGAGCAAGGTCCTCGGCCTGCGCTCTGCCCACCGTACCGCCAACGCGCTACGCCACGGCCGCGGCGAAGACCACTGCAACGGCCCACAGCAGCCGGCCCCGCCGTGAGTGTCGCGGCTTCAATGGTCCTGCTCACCCATCGCCGCGGCGTCAGCACTGCCCGCCGTGGGGGGTCGGCCGTCTCCAGTCCCCCACACCCCGAGGTCAGCGACCAGTGCATCCCACTCCGGGTCAGGCTGGCCGGGGACACTCCGACCAGCTTCACGCCACAAAAGGCTTAGGTGGGCGTAGATCGGCATATCCGGGAAGTGCAGGACTGTTTCGGCGCTTCCCCGGCGCGGTCCCGGCACCGCTTTCGGCATCGTCACACACGAAGAACGATGCCTCCTGCTGTGAGGCACGCCCTGCCAGCGGCATCCGGGGCAGATGCCGGCCGAGGCACCGTCGGCGGGCAGCGTGCCGAGCCGCCGACGTGAGCCCGGCGATTCCATGGTGAACATGATCCACATCTGGCTTCGGGCCTTTCCGGAAGCAACCCTGCCGGACGGGGGGTCGGAAAAGCAGGTTGGAGGGCGGGAAGCCGGAGTCCAGAACGAGCGGCATCCCGGTGGCCGGGCTTCCTCGAGCACGGTCACCCGCCACGGCAGCGCTGCCCGCGATGGAAGGAGAACGCGCGGCTCCGGTCGGCTTGCACAGGACCCCGAGCCGTCGGGCATCCGGGGCTTCCGCAGATCGGACAGGCGCGCGGTGCTCGCTCTGATCACTGTGTACCTGCTGCCGGGAGGGCCCGGCCCACCACGAGCGCCCCCGTGGCGGTCCGGGCCGCAGGCCCGGACAGACGAGCCCCATCCAGGCTTCTCACACAGGCCGGGTTCACCCCCCGTCCACCACCGCCCAGGACGCCCACCACGCCCGAGCAACCCCTGACCGCCGCCGGGCTCACCGAGCTCGCCGCCCGGACCGGAATCCCGTCATCCGCCCCGCCGACCGCGGAGACCTGCGGCGGCAGCCGCCTCGCCCATGCACAAGGTACGCACCCTAGTAAGTAACCGAAGGAAACTAGCGGATCATCACATCGCCCGAATGCACGAAAATCTTCCGGGTCGTTCGATGGACATTACCGGCCGCAAAGAATCGATACACCCTGCGGCCCACTGCGCCATATGGCGGGGAGAGCCGGTTCGTGAGCGTGTCAGAGCCTCCGGGTACCAGAGATGACCGAGAATCTCTGAAACCATCCGAGCAACAGCCAAACTCTGCCCAGACACCGAGGAGCGTGCGTGCCTAACCAGGAGTGGCTCCCCGACCAACCCGTCCGCGTCGGCCGCATCGACTGGCCCGAGCACCAATCGGACGAGGTCTTCCTGCGCCTGCAGACAGGTCAAACCGTTGTTCTGGACCGTCAGCCGTGGCAAGTCCTGGAAATCAACGAATACCCGTACTCTCAATGGCCGAGGACCTACCAGGAATCTTGGTACGAACACGTAGAGCTGTGGAGTCATTCCGAAAATCTCCATGGCGCCCACAGGACCACGATGCCCCCCGACCGGGCCAGCTTCTACAAGCGCCCCGTGATCCTGGTCCTGCGCAATGAAAACCTCCCCAGGTCCACGCCGAAGCACTGGTGCGCACCGGCCAGCCATGACTGGCACGTCCTCCCGGAACACTACGCGGTGTGCCGGACCTGCGGCGAACTCCCCCCTTGCCGCAACGGGGAACACCGATGGAACGGCGGCCCGCGGCGGACCGAGCACACCGGCTCCGCCCGCCTCATCGTCCCACCAGGATGCTGCATGGGATGCGCCGAGCCCATCAAACCCCGGATGCGAAGCGTCACCTTCCCCGGTGCCAACCTGTGGTATCCCGAGCTCGGCGAAGGAAGCGCGGTCTTCCACGCCCGCACCCACTGCGTCGACCACGTCGAGGACTACCGCAGGGAATGGGAGACTTCATACATCCAAAAACCACGCTATTCATCCAGCCCGTTGTTCCAGGAAGCCCGGGAAGAAAATTCCGTTCCACCGAGGGCACGTCCGGTGGAGGATCAGTTCAGGCTCGCTGAAGGATCTCCCCAGGGCGGCAGTTTTTCTCTCACGGGAGATTCGCCAGAAATCCTGCGCCGAGCACATGCAGGGCCGGCGGACATCCTTCCAGCGCCCTCCCTCCCGGCCCTTCACCCGCAACCCCGAGTCGCCTCTCCTCACCCCCTGCCCGGAGCGCGCCTCGAATCCAGCCCTCTCGCACAAGTCTCCGGAACAACCGATCACGCCGGGTACCTCCCGGATCTGCGCAATCCGGAACAGGCCGCACGGGTGATCGAAGAACTCACCACAGCTGTACGCAATATCGCCGCCTACCTGAACAACGGAACCGGCGCGCAAACCTACACAAGAATCCCATGACCCCGTTCGCGCCTCCGACGTCCTGCCGGAGCAGCCTCTGGCGCCGGCGCAGTCGCTGCATCTGCCACGGGAACAGAGCAGAAGCCGACGAAGGAGCCGCGCGGCACCCGGCCCGGATCCACCACCTTGTCGGCATCCGGGCCGGTCCGGGCGCTTCTTGGCGCTGGCATGCCGCACAGGCACGGGGCAGATCACGAACCGGGCACATCGGGCGCCACCAATGCGGCGGCCACCACCCCCCGGCCACAGCCGGGATCCGCGGTTCGTAGGATCGGCCCGCGACATCCGCCCACCCCCGGTGCACACTGCGGCAGGCCCGCCGACTGCTCGGCTCCGAGTGCGCCCCGCAGACACGGCCCCGCCGCGACGCTGCACCTGATCACCCGCACCCGCCCGGACGGCACCCGACGTCTCCCGCTCCGGGATCCGTCGAGAGCTCCCGCGAACGCGGCGGGCGCCATACCGCAGGACGGCCGGGGTCCGTTCGACACCGCTCGGCTCTCTCAGGGCCGGGCCGGCCGGCGCGTCCGTGTCCGGCCTCCTCGGGTGACGACCCTCTTGGGGAACGTACCGGCCGCTGCGGGCGGGCGGTGGCACGGCCGCTCCAGGCGGCCCGCGACAAGGTACGGGTTGAGCCAGAACCGGAGTTCGGGCAGCACCCGAAGCTCTTCAGAAATCGGACAGTCCATGACTTCAGGCAGCACGGGCCCCTGCCGAGAGTTCAGCAGGGGCCACGGTGCAGCGAGTTGCAGAAGACCGGGGCCCGTCCCCGATGAACGGCGTGTCGGCCGACATCAACTACCGTCTGCCGCCGGTCCGACGGCCCGCCCTCACTTCAGGTGCCGCGTGAAGAACCGGGCTGCGACGTCCCCCGCGAACTGTGGGACGCCGGTGTGCCCGCCCATGTTGGCGTGCAGGGACTTCTCCTCGGAGCCGAAGGCGTCGAACAGGTCCAGGGCTGCCTGCCGGTCGTTCCCTTCGTCGTCCCACTGCAGCATGACATGCAGCGGGATGGTGACCTGCCGGGCCTCGCCGAACATGGCGCGAGGCACGAAACTCCCGGCGAACAGCACGGCGGCCGCAATGCGCGGCTCGACCACCGCCAGCCGGATGCCGATGGAGATCACTCCCCCCGAGTAGGCGACCGGACCACCGATCTCGGGCAGCGCGAGGATGGCGTCCAGGGCGGCCTGCCATTCCGGGACCGCCCTGTCGACCAGCGGGAGGATGAGGGCGTCGACGATCCCGTCGCTGACCGACTCGCCGGCCTGCATCGCCCGGCGCAGGTCGGCGCGGGCACGTTCGACGGCGGGCCAACGGGGCCGGTCGCCGCTGCCGGGGAGCTCGATGGTGGCCGTGGCGAAGCCCTCCGCCGCGGAGTGCCGGGCCCGGTCCACCAGCCGGGGGTACATGGTGCGCAGCCCGAGGGGCGGGTGGCCGAGCAGGATCAGCGGTACCGGTGCGGATGTGGACGCGGATGCGGGCGTCCACAGGATGCCGGGGATCTCGCCGAGGGTGAATTCGCGTTCGACGACTCCGTCGTCGAGGTGCTGCTCAGAGGTGAAGTGCACGGTCGTGCCTTTCGGGAGGGCTCAGAAACGGCGCTCCCGGACGACCTGTCGTCCGACCGTGACCCCGGAGGAGAGCACCCATGTCGATACTGCGTTCACGGGTACCACCTCCTCGTTCTCTCGCACGGCCTCCGGAAACCTAGCAGTGGTCGCCTCGTCCGCCAAACGGTTTTTGCGCGCCCCCGCCCGCTCGGTACTGCCGAGACGGGCAGCATCGAGCGGGCGACGGTCAGACGGAGAAGTCGGCCTGCCGGTTGCGCCGAACAGGCCCTGCCGGCGGACGCTCCTACGACGGCCAGGTCCGGGTTCTTCGACCGGGGTCACGGTCTGCGCGCACGCGAGCCGGCCGTTGTCCCGGTGGCCACCGCCTCGTCGAACGACCTCTCCTCGGGAGGTTCAACCCGCACGAGGAAGCCTGACGGGGGGTCAGGCCTGCGGCACGCCACCGTCTGCCGCCAGGCGGGTGAGCCACTCGCGCAACAGGCGCTGCTCGGCGTCGCTCAGGACGTCCGCGTCGTCGGGGAGGGCGGCGCGCAGCGCGCGGGCCGCCGGGGCGGGGCCGGCCTCCGCGGCGGGAACCGTCGGTTCGGCGCGGGTGACGGCGGCGACCATGGACTCGCGCAGGATGGTCAGCAGTGCCGGATTGCGGCGTTCCGCAGGGGTGGAGTGCCAGGTGATGACCGCGCCTCGGCCGGTGGCCTGGATGATCTGGGCGGCCAGTTCCTCGTCGACCCGCAGCCACCCCCCGGCCGCCAGCCGGCGCACCCGCCCGTGGAGGATCTCCAGGCCCGCGCGGTGTGCTGCGTCCGACCCCCGGCCGGTGGCCCGGTTCATCACCGCGAACAGCTCCGGGCGCGAGACCCCGAACTCCACCACCAGGTCCCAACCACGGCGCAGTTCCTCCACCGGGTCCTGCGGGGCGGGGTCGAGCTGCGCGCGCTTGCTCTCCAGGAACTGTGCGTAGCCGTGCTCGGCGACCGCCTCCAGCAGCCCCTCCTTGTCGCCGAAGAGACGGTAGATCGCCGGCGCTTGCATCCCGGCCGCGGCGGCGACCGCGCGGGTGCTCACCGCGTCCGGGCCGCCGTTCTCCAGGAGCTCGACGGCCGCCACGACGATGCGGTGGCGAGGACTGTCGGCGGTGTCGTGCATAGGCATGAATCGATGATATCGAAGGCTTGCTTCCATCGTTAGTTCCGGTGTTAACATCAACATGATTCCATCGGAAACAGCATGGGGGAGAACATCCATGATCGTCGTGACCGGAGCCACCGGAAAGCTCGGCCGCCGCACCGTCGAGCGCCTCCTGGAGCGCGTCCCCGCCGACCACCTCGGCGTCAGCGTCCGCGACCCCCGCAGGGCCCAGGACCTCGCCGACCGCGGCGTCCGCGTCCGGCAGGGCGACTTCGACGACCCCACCTCGCTCGTGCACTCCTTCGAGGGCGCCGAACAACTGCTCCTCGTCTCCCTCGACCGCACGGGCGAGGAGTGCGTCACCGGCCACCGCGCCGCCATCGACGCCGCCGTGAAGGCCGGCGTCGGCCGCATCCTCTACACCAGCCAGATGGGCGCCGCCCACCACTCCCGCTTCCAGGCATGCCGCGACCACGCCCGGACGGAGGACCTGCTGCGCGCCACCGGCCTGCCCTGGACCGCACTGCGCAACGGCTTCTACACGGCCAGTGCCTTGCTGTTCCTGGAGTCCGCCCGCCACACCGGCGACATCGCCCTCCCCGCCGACGGTCCCGTCGCCTGGACCGGCCACGACGACCTCGCCGAGGCGACCGCGGCGATCCTCGCCGACGAGGGCCGCTTCGAGGGGCCCACCCCGCCGCTCACCGGCGCGGCGGCGCTCGACTTCGACGCCGTCGCCGAGATCGCGACCCGGGCCACCGGACGGCCCTTCACCCGCACCGTCGTTCCCGACGACGCCTTCCGCGAGCAGGCCCTGGCGCACGGCACCCCGGCCCCGATCGCCGACCTGATGCTGAGCATCTTCGCAGCGGCGCGGAACGGCGAGTTCACCGCCACCGACCCGACACTGGCCGAACTGATCGGCCGAGAGCCCGCCACCTTCCGCACCCTGCTGGAGCACGCCTGGGCCGCATAGACCCGGCGGGGCGCGCACCCGCAGAGACACACCAGGAGAACGCACCGTCATCTTCGTTGGAAGCCCGCGTCCCTGACGCCCGGAATTTTCCCCCCGGGCGTCAGGGGCTTGCTCGTTCGCGCCGCCGCCGAGCAATGACCTGCTACGGCGCCTGCCCCGCCGGGCCCAGAGCCCCGCCGCCCACCGACGACGAACCCGAGGTCGTCCTGCGCACGCCGGAGGACCCCGACACGGTCTCCAGCTTCCTCAACGTACGGGTGGCGGACATCCACGACTTCTACGCCAGGGCGAGCGCCAAGGGGGCCGAGTTCCTCGCCCCGTCCATCGACCGCCGAGCCGAACTCCGCTGCTACGTGCGCGATCCGGACGGCTACCTCATCGAGGTGGGCCAGGCCACCGGGCTGCTCAAGGGCATCCTGGCGCGCGTCGACACCGAAGCCTGACGAAGGCGCCTCACCGATGCCTGGACCGGGCTCCCACGGATGGCGGCCAGGGTGCTCGCCGCGTTGTTCACCACGGACAGCGGCGGCCTCGCCTCCACGGAACCCGTGCGACGCCTGCACGTCAGCCCCGCGTCCGTCTCCAAGGCCCCGGGCCACCGGGAAACCCGGGCACTCGTCGAACGCGAACGTGATCCCCACAGCCGCGCCGAACGGTACGCCGTCGACGACGACGTAGCGTTCCAACCCGTCATGGCTGGGTGGTATCAGAAGCCGGGCGCCAGGAAATCCAGCCGCAGCCGATCTGCCCGTACGTGAGAACGCGAATCGCGGATTCTCAGTGCCAGCCGGTGTACCCGTCCTGACCTCCGGGCCCGGGGTCTCCGTTGGACAGGAGGCCGATCAGGCCGCAGACCACCACGATCAGCACGAGCAGGACCAGCCAGAAGGTGTCCTCGGGCCCGGGACGGTACGGGCGCGAGGGGCGGCCGGTCCGGTCACCGTCTTCGCCGTCGCTGCGGCCTTCGGCGGCGTCGTCCTCATCGAGCACCTTGCTCTCCCTCCCCCGCAGGTCCATGGCCGTGGGGCACGGCCGGCGTCAAGCCCCTTGTGCGTGGACTCCGGCCTGTGGAAAGTCACTTGTAGGGCGGCATGTTGTAGGCCGGGCTTCCGGGGCTCCAATCCATGTGGGACACGAGGACGGTCAGGAGGAGAACCACGACGATCACAACGAGCACCCCCACCCAGAAACCGTCCGCGGGTCCGGGACGGTGCGGCTGCGGTGGGCCGCCCGACCGGTCGCCACCGCCTTCACCGGAACGGTCCTCGGTATCACTGTCCCCATCGGGTGCCACGGCCCCTCCTTCGCGCCCAGGGCCATGGCACCGCCCCGGGCAGCAGGCGTCAAGACCGCCTGCGACGGCCGGCCTCACCCGCACGCCCGGCACCGGCCGGCCGCCGCCCCGGGAAAGGCCGGCGCAGCACCGGTCGGCGCTCCACCACTGTCACTGACCTGACCCGCGCCACCTGCCGAGCAGGGATGCGACGGCCTGGCCGATCTCGCGCATGGACGACGGGTGACCCCCGGCGCTGGACCGAATCCCGATGCCCTCGACGACCCGGTACTGACGCTCCGCCAGACCTGCCTCGTCGGTGCGGATGCCGAGTCCGGTGCCGTGACCGGGCGACGCACAAGCACCTCGTGCCGCAGACGGCCTGCGGAATCCGGAGTCCGATCCCGTCCGGAGCCGGTGGACCGTCTGGCAGCGTTCGGCAGCGGGGCCCGGGGCTCACGGCGTCCGTTCAGGCGTCGGGGGCGGCGAGGAGGACGGTGACGCGGGTGCGGGTGAGGATGCCGAGGAGATGTCCGTCCTCGTCGACGACGGGCCACGGGTCGAGGCCTCTGACCCGCATGGTCACCGCGGCGCGGGGTAGCGCCAGGGTCGGCCAGGCGAACGGGTCGCACCGGCGCATCGCGTCCTGGACCTGGGAGTGGTCGCTGTACCAGGCGCAGGCGAGGAACGGGGTGATCGAGGACGGGGTGACCACGCCCTGGCAGCGGCCGTCGTCCGTGCACACCAGCAGGCAGGTGGCACCGGTGTCGGCGAGGAGGCGCCCGGCCTGTTCGATGCCGGTGCCCGGGGTGATGCGCGGCCCGCACGGCTCCATCGCGTCCGCGACCGTCAGCCCGCGCCCGGCGGCGGCAGCCGGGACGGTCGGGCGGTTCCGGGCAGTCATGGCGTCACGAATCCTGCCCCGGCGCCGCGCCCGTCGCCGGTACCTGCGTGTCCGGGACGAGGCCGGCGTGGCAGCCGGGATCGACAAGCCCCGAACACTGCCTTCAGCCTACGCCGCCCACCGGATCCGGCCTGCACCGCTCACCGCCTCGAACGTCTACGCCAGCAGGGAGCAGGGGCCGCATGCCGCGAGAAGGCGCGGACGGTGCGCTCGTGGCTCGGCCCCGGGGCCGACGGGTCGGCACGGCGGTGGTCAGCCGGTGCTGTCCGCCGGCGCGGGTTCCTGGACGAAGGTGTAGGGCGGCAGTGGTCCGTGCAGCCTGAGGTGGCAGTCCTCGCCCAGCTGCTCGGCGAGTTCCTGCCCGGCCGCGGTGAATTCCTCGCTGCGGTCGTCCTCGACCAGGAAGGAGGCGCTGACGAAGTCGTCGCCGCGGGCCTCGTTCTCGTGGACCTCCCGTGCGAAGGGGCGCAGTGCCGCGACGGCTTCGGCGGCGGCGGTGTTGTGGCGGGCCTGGATTTCGCGGGTGGCGAGTTCGCCCAGGCGGATCTTGACGTTGGGGTCGCCGGTGCGTCGGCTCTCCTCGTTCAGCTGCCGGGCTTCGGTGGAGTCGGTGAGGATCTGCCGGAGCAGGGCCTCCTCGTCGTACTGGCCCTTGAGGAGGTACTCGGTGCAGCCCGCCAGGGCTTCGAGGCGTTGGTGGTAGGTGTCGGTGTGCTCCTGGAGGGCGTCCCGGACCTGTTGTTCGTCGGTGGCGGTGGCGCCGAACTGGAGCGGCAGGACGGGGCCGTCCGCCATCAGGTGGCGCAGGACTTCCTGGTGGGCGAGGACGTCTCGGCGTCGGGCTCGCAGGCCGTCGGGGACGGTGCTGACGATCGCGGTCAGGTCGGCGGCGGTGATGGTGGAGAGTTCCTCGGGCGGGTCACCGACGCCTGTGACGCCCTGCAGGCGTGCGGGGTGGCTGTGTGCGGTGATCGCGTAGACGTAGAGGGCCATGTCTCATTCCTTCGACCGGGTTCGGCGCGGCCTGGCGGCGGGTTCTTCGTCGCGGTCATGGGTGTACTGGCGGATCGTGTCGGTCACGGCCTCGACCGCGCCGGTGAGCGCGCCCTTGGTCTTCCCGTGGGCGGCGCCCTGGCTCATTTCGCCGGGCAGGTCGGTCAGCCGGGAGGGGGCCTTGCGGCCGGATTCCAGGTCGAGGCGGTTGCAGGCCTCCGCGAACCGCAGGTAAGTGTCCACGCTGGCCACCACGACCCGTACGTCGATCTTCAGGATCTCGATCCCCATCAGGGAGACCCGCACGAACACGTCGATGACCAGGCCACGGTCCAGGATCAGTTCCACGACGTCGTACAGCGTGCCGGTACTCGCGCCTCCCGTCGCGGGCGGGCCCCCACCGCTCTGCGGCACCACGGTCATGACGCTTCTCCTCTCATCGGGCGTCCCGGCGGCGCGCACGCGGTCCGCAGCAGCGCTGCGTTGCGAGGACGGCCGGGTGGGCTCCCGCCCGGGCCGGGCTCCCGGGCGCGGCCCGGCGGCCGCCCAGACCAGTTCCCGCCGTCGCTGCGGTGAGGGGTGGTCTCCTCGTACCGCGCGTCCACCCGGCCCGGCCGAACAGCGGGGCCTGGGCGCGTTCGGGCGGTGGTACGGGCATTCGTCGGGGCCCTCGGCTGCTGCGACCCGACCGGCGGTGGCCCGGCCGGCTCCGGCACGGTGCGCGGCGGCGTTCCTCGGAGACGGGCCCGGGCGTCCGGTCGCCTCGCCGTCGCCGCGGGTCGTGCGGTGCTGCGCGCTGCTCGTTCACTCGTCGCGGTGCCGGGGTGCGGGCCGCGACGAGCGCCGCCGGGTGGGTGCGGGCTCGGTTTCGCGCTCCTCCTCGTCGCGTCCGCCGATGGTGTCGGTGATCGACTCCACGGCGCTGGCGATGGCCCCTTTGCTCTTCTTCTGGGCCACGCCTTCCACGGCCTTGTCGGTGCCGTTGCTGATCATGTCGGTGAGTTTGGTCGGGGCCTTGCGGCCGGATTCCAGGTCGAGGCGGTTGCAGGCCTCCGCGAACCGCAGGTAGGTGTCCACGCTGGCCACCACGACCCGTGCGTCGATCTTCAGGATCTCGATCCCGACCAGGGAGACCCGCACGAACACGTCGATGACCAGGCCACGGTCCAGGATCAGTTCCACGACGTCGTACAGCGTGCCGGTACTCGCGCCCCCGGTCGCTGGAACGCCTCCGCTGCTTTGCGGTACCACGGTCATGCTGGGTCTCCTTATCGTCGGACGCCTCCACCGGTGCCGTCGCGCCGGAAGGCGGTGTCGCCGTCGCCGGCCGGTCCCTGCCTCGTGGTCGAGCGGCACCCGGCGCGTGGCCCGCCTGCCGGCTCCGCCCGGGCACGGGCTCGTCCCCACCGGCCGCAGGCCCGGGACGGAGCGCGCACCGTCCCGGCGGGCTCCGGCCGGCCTGTGGAGTGCGGTGCGCACGGCACGTGCCGTGCCGTGCCCGTGAAGACGGTCGTGCGCCTCGGCATCTTCGGGGCGCGGTCACCGCCACGAGGGTGTTCGGCGCTCTGCCACGCGCGTATACCCGGTCCGGTCCCGTCAAACAGCGGGCCGCCGATGGGGCTGTGTGTGCTTCGCCGGCTCGTCCTGCAACCGATGTACATCCGTTGCGTGTGTTGCATGCCTGAGCCTGTGCCGGGATGAAGCCGTGGTGATCGACGTCCGGGAGTACCGGCGCCCGAGCAGGCCGGCCGAGGACGTCGAGGAGATCCGGCTGAACCGGCTGGCGGACGAGGCGGAGGCCGAGGGCCTGGACGGGTCGGCGTCGGACGCCCTGCGCATCCTGCGCCGCCTCACCGAGCTGCAGCAGGCACTGGACGACGGGGACACCGTCGCCTTCGACATCAAGGCCCTGCGGGGCCACGGTGTGCGCCGACGCCTACGGGTCGGGGACCACCGGATCGTCCACACGGTCGACGACGGCCGCCCGATCGTCCGGGTCCTCGCCGCAGGCAACCTCCGCGACACCTCCTGCAACTGGGCCGGCGCTACGGCGACGTGTCCTGCTCCGCCCCCGGGGTGGGCCGGGAAGACAGCGCCGCGGCCGGTCGCGGCGCCGTTCCGGGAGCTCAGATGGTTCCGCGCAGCTTGGCCAGTGCCTCGTTGAGCAGGATCTCGCCGTCTTCCTGGGTGCGGCGTTGCCGGACGTAGCCCAGGTGCGTCTTGTAGGGGGCGTGGCCCGGGGCGACGGGCACGTCCTCGGGGTCGGGGCCGGCGGGCAGACCGCAGCTGCGGCAGTCCCACTCCTGCGGGATCGCCGCCTCGATCGCGAAGCTGATCTGGGTCCGGTGACCGTTGCCACACCAGAAGGACACCGTTGTACGAGGGGCGAGATCGCCGCGCTCGGACTCCCCCATGGGCCCCGAACCGATCCGTGCACCCCTGATGCCGCCACGTCCCTGTGCCACGATCGCGCTCCTCGGCCATGATGTCCACGCCTCGGATGTGCATGGAGACGCCCAGCGTACGGCCATCTCGGCGAACCCGTGCGACAGCCCCCTGCGTTGGCGCCGAGCCCCGCGGTTCCTGCATCGACCGGGCGTCCCGCCCTTGGCTGCCGAACTGATCTGCACGCCGCCCGCTGAGGAGGTGTCGGGGCCGTGGTGGCCGAGCGGGGAGAGGCAACGGCCACCAGGGTGCGCGTGGGAGAGGACCAGCGGGGCAGCGGGTCTCAGGTCCGGAGGGTGTGGCTGGGGGTGTCGCCGTAGGCGTGGTGGTGGAGGGCCGCGAAGTTGCCGGGGTTGGCGAAGCCCCAGCGGGCCGCGATCTGCTTCACGGTGGTCCCGGTGGCGGGATCGGCGGCGACGAGTTCCCGGTGGGCGCGTTCCAGGCGGACCCGGCGCAGGTACCCGGTGGGGGTGGTGTCCAGGTGCCGGTGGAAGGCGTACTGGACCGCCCGCGGTGTGGTGCCGGCCGCCTCCGCGATGTCGGCGATGGTCACCGGTCGGCCGGCGTTGGCTTCGATGAACGCCAGCGCCCTGCGCAGCGAGCTCTCGCCCATGCGGCCGGGACCGGGCTCGTAGGCGTGGGCCATGGTGGTGTTCGGGAAGGTCACAAGGGCGGTGGCGGCCAGCAGCTCGACCATGGCCTGGCGCAGCAGCGGCTCCGCCAGGGGGTTGTCGGCCGCCTCCATCTGCCGGCGGACGTAGTCCGCGGTGGTGTTCCACAGCCGGTACCGCTGCGCGGAGACGGGTGCCCAGCCGGTGAGCCGCACCGGTGCGTCGCCGTCGAGGACAGCGCCGGCCCGGGTGAGGGCGTCGGCGGGCAGTGACACGACGAGCAGGTCGACGTCGTCCCAGGCGATGTCCATCGGGTCTCCGACGGGGTAGGTGCCCCAGTTTCCCGGCAGCCACCGGTACTCCCCGTCCCGGCCGTTGTCGTGGGTGGCCCCGTGGAGCCGTCCCCCGCGCAGCTGCACGAACGTGGGGCGGTGGAAGGACTTCGCCTTCACCCGCGCCCACATCGTGTTGTCCAGGTGGTCCACGCTCAGGCCGCCTGCCGCGGTGCCGCGGACCGCCAGCGTGGAGCCCTGCCGCACGCCGCCGGACTGCAACCGGTACTCGCTGTACTGCTGCTGCAGGAACGCGTGCGCCTCGTCCGGATCGCCGCTGGTGAACCGGAACCGTGCCACCGGGACCTGCTCGCTCACGGGAACCCACCTCCCGACACGCCGGGTGCCCGCGGGGCCGGGTGGCCCGGGACGGATCGTCTTCGACGCTACGCCGTCGCTTCCCGCCGGGCGAAGCCGACGGTTGCCGCGGGCTGGTCGGCGTCCGGCGTCGCCCGGGGCCGGCAGGCCGGTGCCGCCCGCGACGGCTTCCGCTGAAGGCTTGCGGTACCGACGGACACCCGGCGCCGGGTGGGGCGGGAACGTGCGGGGGATCTGCCGAACCGGATCGCAGGAAGGGCGGCGGGCGCCCCTCGACAGGTCCGGATCGATCGCCGGTGTGCGGCCCGCACGAGCGAGGGCGCGGGCCGCACACCGGGCGTTGACCGTACCGGTCGGCGCGTCAGACAGCGGGCTTCCGGGCCGGGTTCGGCCCGACGGTGAGAAGCGCCGTGATCTCCTCGGCGAGCTCCGGACCGAGCGATCCCCAGCCGTCCTTGTAGCCGTAGACGCCGGCCAGCGTGCGGGCCTCGTAGTCGCCGTTCATGATCTCGACGTCGTCGGCCGTGATCAGCGCCGGGTGCGCGACGCCGACCGCCGCCGAGACCTTCATCAGCTCCCGGCGCAGGGTGCGCAGGTACAGCGCGGCCCGGGTCGACTTCGAAGCCGGGTCGAGGCCACGGGCCAGCCACGGGTTCTGGGTCGCGATGCCCGTCGGGCACTTGTCGGTGTGGCACTTCTGCGCCTGGATGCAGCCGATCGACAGCATGGCCTCACGGGCCACGTTGATCATGTCGACACCCAGCGCGAAGGCGACCGTGGCGTTCTCCGGCAGGCCGAGCTTGCCCGAGCCGATGAAGGTCAGCTCGTCGGTCAGCCCCAGCTCGGCGAAGGTGCCGTACACCCTGGAGAAGCCCATCCGGAACGGCAGCGACACCGAGTCCGCGAACATCCGCGGAGCCGCCCCCGTCCCGCCCTCGCCGCCGTCCACGGTCACGAAGTCCACTCCGCGGTCGCCGCGCGCCATCAGCGCGGCCAGCTCCTGCCAGAAGCCCGTGTCCCCCACCGCGCTCTTCACCCCGACGGGCAGCCCGGTCTCGGCCGCGAGCAGCTCGACGAAGTCCAGCATCGAGTCCACGTCGCCGAACGCGCTGTGCCGCGACGGAGAGGCACAGTCCTGCCCGGCCGGGATGCCGCGGATGGCGGCGATCTCCGGGGTCACCTTCGCCCCCGGCAGCATGCCGCCCAGACCGGGCTTGGCGCCCTGCGAGAGCTTGATCTCGATCGCCTTCACCGGCGCGCCGGCGACCACGTCCTTGAGCTTGTCGAGGTTGAAGCCGCCGTCCGCGTCGCGGCAGCCGAAGTACGAGGTGCCGAGCTGGAGGACCAGGTCACCGCCGTTGCGGTGGTACGGCGACAGGCCGCCCTCGCCCGTGTTGTGCATCGCGCCGGCCAGCGCCGCGCCCTGGTTGAGCGCCGTGATCGCCGGGCCCGACAGCGACCCGAAGCTCATCGCGGATATGTTCACCACGCTCGCCGGCCGGAACGCCTTCGCCCGCCCGCGCGGTCCGCCGAGCACCTTCGCCGAGGGCAGCGGGGCCTGCGGGTCGTGCAGGTCGGGCAGCGGGCCGGCGAAGGTGCGCTGCTTGACGTACGCGTGCCCCTGGACGTGCTCCACGTCCACCTCGGTGCCGAACCCGAAGTAGTTGTTCTCCTCCTTCGCCGAGGCGTAGATCCAGGTCCGCTGGTCACGGCTGAACGGGCGCTCCTCCCCGTTGGAGGCCACGATGTACTGCCGCAGCTCCGGCCCGATCCGCTCCAGCAGGTACCGGGCGTGCCCGACGACCGGGAAGTTCCGCTGCAGCGCGTGCCTCTTCTGCACGAGGTCACGGACAGCCAAGGCCGCCACCGCCGTCGCAGCGGCCGCGCCGATCTTCCGGGCATTCATGGACGTTCCCCCCTCGCCGTGCACAGCTCCGTCGCGGTGCGATGGTGCTGATGCTAGGGGGCCGCGCGCATCGGCATGCAGTCAGGGGCCGGGCCCGCCCGACGACCCGCCATCGCTCCGCACACGAGAACGGGAGCCGTGTGTCGAGGACTTCGGGAGTCGCCCCGCGTGGAGTCTGCGGGGGCGATGTCGCCGGGTTCGGGCGTCACCGGCGGATCAGCGGGCGAGGGAGACGGCGAAGGGCTTGAAGCCGTGTCGGCGCAGGATGTGGGGAACCACGAGGATCATGGCCTCGGTGGCGCGGGCCGTGGTGATGCCGCCGAGGTCCTCGATCCATGCGGGCTGCCAGCCCAGGTCGCCGAGCAGGCCGGTGACGGTCCTCTTCGCGTTCGGGTCGTCGCCCGAGAGGTAGGCGGTCGGTGGGGTGGCCAGGGTTTCGGGAGCGGTCATGACCGTGAACAGCATGGTGTTGAGGGTCTTGACCACCCGGGTGTCGGGGAGGGCGGCCTGGAGCTTCTCGGCGAGGCTGCTGCCGGGGTAGCACAGGTCGCCGGGCAGGCCGTCGTCGGCGTCGCGGGTGGCGTTGGAGACGTCGACGAGGAGCTTTCCGGAGAGCTCGGTGCGCAGGCCGGCCAGGCGGTCAAGCGAGGTGTCGCCGGGCGTCGCGTTGATCACGATGTCCGCGGTTCGGGCGGTGGTGCGCTGGTCGGCGAAGGCGATCAGCGGGGCGGTGTCGGCGGCGAGCGCTGCGGTCCCTTCCGGGTTCCGGACACCGAGGGTGACGCGGTGCCCGGCTGCGGAGAGCCTGCCGGCGAGGTTGGCGCCGACGCGGCCGGCGCCCAGGATGCCGATGCTGGTCATGTGGTGACGTTCCTTGCGGTGTGAGGTGGGTGGACAGGGGGTGCCGGTCAGGCGATCGGCGTCAGGACCTCGAGGGCGGCGGTGTGGATGCCGGGGGCGGCGGCCAGGAAGTCGCGGCTGCCCGTGTTCCAGGGCTCGCCCGCCAGGTCGGTGACGGTGCCTCCGGCCTCGGAGACCAACAGCGCACCGGCGACCAGACCGGAGCGGACGTCGGAGAACTGCCAGAAGGCGTCCGTGCGTCCGGCGGCGACGTGGATGAGCTGCATCGTGGCGGGAACGGACACGCGCACGACCAGGCCGTTGACGAGCATGGCGGTGACCGAGTCGCCGATCCGCCGGAAGGTGCGCTCGTCCTCGCCGGGCCTGGCCTGGCCGGTGCCGACGAGCGCGGCACCCAGATCGGTCTTGGCGGACACCTTCAGGGGCCGGTCGTTGAGGTGGGCGCCGCCACCGGCGACGGCGGTGTAGGTGTCGCCGGTCAGCGGCAGGTGGACGACGGTGAGCACCGGCCGGTTGTCACGGACCAGGGTGGCGGTCACGGCCCAGTCCTCCATGCCGTGAACGTGGTTGATGTTGCCCTCGGCGGGGTCGACGACCCACCACTCCCCCGAGGGGAGCGCGCCGCCGGCCAGTTCGTCCTCGGCCCACTGCGACCCCGGCCGGACCCGCAGCAGCGGCTCCCGCAGCACGTCCAGCACCGCGTCGTCGTTGGCGTGGATCTCGGCGACGACCTCCTCCAGGCTCACGCCCCGGGCGTGCGGGGTGTGGCGGTCGCGCAGGGTGACGCCGGCGGCCTTCACCGCGGCGGTCACCTCGGGCAGGAGCGTCGCGTCGGCGGCGAAAGGCATGGCTGTGCTCATGGTGGGCTCCCTGGATTCGATGTGTGCGGGCGGCTTGCCTTGCGCCTGCACTTCGAAGGTAGGCGACCCGATCATTAACAACAAGTGCATGCTATTCAGTTGTAGATTGACTCCCATGCAACTGGATCTGAACCTGCTCACGGCCCTGGACGCACTGCTGGAGGAGGGCAGCGTGGCCGGCGCCGCCGAGCGCCTCCACGTCACCGCGCCGGCGATGAGCCGCTCCCTGGGCCGCATCCGCAAGGCCACCGGCGACCAGATCCTGGTCCGCACCGGCCGCAGCATGGTCCCCACCACCCGCGCGCTGGCCATGCGCGCCCAGGTCCACGCCCTCGTGCAGCAGGCCCACCACCTCCTGTCCGCGCAGCAGGAACTCGAACTGGCATCCCTGGACCGGGTGTTCACCGTGCGCTGGCACGACGCCCTGACCGCCGCCTGCGGCACCGCCCTGATCACCGCCGTCCACCGCCGGGCCCCCGGCGTGCGGCTCCGCCTGTCCGCCGAACCCGGCACGGACGACGCCGAACTGCGCCGGGGCGAGGTCGACCTCGAATCGAGCTCCGCTCCTCCGGCGCTCCCCGACATCCGCCACCGCCTCGTCGGCAGCGACCGGCTGGTCGTCGCCGTCCGACCGGGTCACCCCCTCACCGAGGACCCGCTGAGCATCGAGCGCTACGCGGCCGCCGAACACCTCACCGTGTCGCGACGCGGAAGCCTGCGCGACCCGATCGACGACGCCCTGACCACCCGCGGTCTGGAGCGACGCGTCGTGGCAGCCGGGCCCACCGCCGCCTTCGCACTGCAACTCGCCCACGACACCGATCTGGTCGTCACCGTCCCGAACGCGGTCACCCGCGCAGCCCGGGACCAACTCGGCCTCGCCACCCTGCCACTGCCACTCCCGCTGCCCGAAGTCCCGCTGTACCTGCTGTGGCACCAGCGCTACGACGACGACCGCGCCCACACCTGGCTGCGGGACCTGGCCACCGAAACCGTCCAGGCGCTGTTCGCACCGCCGACCGCCTCTCAACAGCCCCTCACCGACCCGACCGGGCGGTGACGGCCACGCCGAGGGCCTTGCGCCCCTCGTCCACGAGTGCCGTGACCGCACACGTTCGCCGGGTCGGCGCTGGTGGCGCCCGAACCGGGAGATCCGGTCGTGGCCGGCGGCCGACCTAGGCATCCTGCCGTAGCAACAGGCTGCCGAGCGTGGTGCGCCGGTGCAGGACCGCCTTGCCGGCACGCGAAGTGGAAATCAGTCCGGCGCCGCGAAGAGCTCCGGTGTGAGCCGAGACCGTGGCGGCGCTGACGCGGAGCTGTCGGGCGAGCCCGGTCGTGGTGCGTTCCTCGGCCAGCAGGTGCAGCAGCTCGACGCGCGTGTTCCCGATCACCTTGGCCAGCGCCTCTCCACCGGCGGAACCATCGGGCTGCGGCGGAAAGCCGGCACCCGCCGGGTAGGTGACGGCGACCGGGCGGTCGGGAAGGTCGGACAACAGCGGCCCGCCGGTCCAGTGGAAGCTGGGCAGGAGGAGCAGCCCGCGCCCGCCGAGGTGGACCTCCCGCGGCCTGCCCGGGAGCTCCCACACGCCTGCGTGCAGGCGGGCTCCGGGCAGCAGCCCGGCCAGCACCGAGCCGACGCCGCCTTCGGCGAGTTGCACGGCCCGACGCACGAACTCGGCGTGGTGCAGGTCCTGCACCTGCGCCCAGACCGGGCCGAGCAGCGCCGTGAACGCCGCGTGCTGGGCACGGCGGACCGAGCGCCGTGCCCCGGGGGATCCCCGGTGCAGTTCGTGGATCCACGCCGGGACGGGCGTGCGCACAGGTGCGTAGACCCGTTCCAGTTCGGCACCGACCAGCTCGGCCGGGGCCGAGCGGACCTGTTCCAGGGCGTCGGGGAGGGAGTCCGCCAGCACGTCCAGAAAGCTCGGCGCCCGCCCGGCCGGGACGAGGTCCGCGAGCGGGAGGGCAGCGTTCGGCAGGACGCGCAACGCCCGGCGTCGCCATGAGCCGTGGAGGAGCTCGCCGTCCCGGCGGCACATCATCGTCAGCGCCACGTTGAGCTCCTGGAGCGGCGCCGGCCGGGGCGCGAGACTGACCCGCGCGAAGTCGTCCGGCGTGAAGTGGATCCGGAGCACGCCTCCCCCTGCGTATCGGCCCCGACAGCGTTCCGGGACGCCATCCTTGAGCCTCCAACCTAAACGATCGCGGGCGCCGGGACGGGCGGGACAGCCTGCACGGCATGACTCACGACTCCTCGATCAGCCGACGCGCCGTCACCAGGTCCGTACTGCTCGGCTCCGCCGCCCTGTTGCTCGGCGCCGGCGGCCGCGCCCACGCCGACTCCCGGGCCGCCGCCGGGGGACCGGTCCCGGGCGGTGCCGTACTCACCCTGCCCGCGCCCACGGGCCGCCACCCCGTGGGGTGCTGGCCCGTGCACCTCGTCGACGACTCCCGGCGCGACCCGTGGGACCCCACGATCCCCGTGAGGGAGCTCATGCTGACGGTCCACTACCCGGCCCGCGACGTCACCGGCCTCGCCCCGGCTCCCCAGATGCCGCCGCAGGCCGCGACCTGGTTCGGACGGATCGCGCCGCTCACGCCGCTCCACCTGCCTGCCGCGGGCGTGAACTGGGGCGCGACCCGGTCCCACTCGTTCGAGGGAGCGTCACCGCTACCGGGCCGACGGCCGGTGCTGGTGCACAGCCCGGGCGGCGGCGACCCACGCGGCCTGGGGACGTCCCTGGCCGAAGACCTGGCCAGTCACGGCGCCGTCGTCCTCTCGGTCGACCACCCCGGCGACGCCGCAGCGGTCGAGTTCCCGGATGCCCGGCCGTACCGGGAGGACACCGTGCGGACGACCGTCTTCCGCGGCGACCCGCGGGACCGGCCGGCCGTGGCCCGCACGATGATCGACGCACGGATCGCCGACCTGCACCACGTCCTCGACCGGCTCGGGCACGCGTCCGACCTGCCGCTGCCGCGCGGGCTCGCCGAGACGCTGGACCTGCGCCGCCTCGGCGTGTACGGACACTCCGCCGGCGGCAGCGCCGTGACCGAGGTGATGTACGAGGACCGACGGGTGCGTGCCGGGATCAACCTGGAGGGCCACCTGGACCACCCGCCCTCCGCGCCCGGTGCCGCCGCCGAACCGTTCCCGGTCACGGCACACGGGATGGACCGGCCACTGCTCCTGCTCGGCAGCGAGGGGTTCGACCGCCGGCAGGAACTGGACCGCTCCTGGCGGGCCCTGGCCGCGCTCTCCGGCCGACGGGTCCGCAGCGCACGTGTCGCCGACGCCAACCACTGGATCTTCACCGACTACGCCGCGATGCTCCCCCGGCTCCAGGCAGCCGGCTTGATCACGGCGGCGGAGAGGAACGCGCTGATCGGCACCGTCAATCCGACCGCATCGGTCCCCACGGTCCGCCGCACGATCCGCAGGTTCTTCGCACGGCACCTGGCCGGCCGCTGATCCGAGGGCAAACGGCCGATGACCGCACGGCTTCGCCAGGTCGCTCGATCACGCGGCGAGGGCCGGCCGGCCCTCTCCGGCGGACACCTCTCCCCCCGCGGACGCGGGGCACGCCCCTTGCGGCGGGCCGGAAGGACGTCGGGGTGGCGGGCGTTGGCACTGCGTCAGCGAAGGTGGGCCTGCAGTGCGCGGGCCTGGACCGCGTGGTTCGGCCGGTTCGAGTGCACCGGGTGAACTGCCGGAGCGGCCCGAACCCGTCGAACGCGAACGTGCGGTCGGGAAAACCGCACAGCAAGCGGATAGTTCATCCGCATGTGCTAGCGTCCAGCACTAAGCGGATGACCTATCCGAATTTCGAGTGGAGGCACACATGCGGAAGACAGCCGTGGTCACGGCCGGGACGGCCGGCATCGGGCTGGAGACGGCCGTGGGACTGGCGACCGCCGGGTACGCGGTCACCGTGGTCGGCCGCAACCCCGATCGGGGCGCCCGGGCGGTCGAGCGGATCAACGCGGCGAACCCGGCGCGTCCCGGCCGGTTCCTTGCGGCCGACCTCGGCTCGCTCGACGACGTACGCGTGCTCGCCGACCGGATCGCCTCCGACCACGCCGCCTCCGGAGACCCGCTGACCGTGCTGGTCAACAACGTCGGGGCGATGTTCCCCCGGCGCGTTGTTCTGGGCGGCATCGAGGCGTCGTTCGTCGTCAACCACCTCTCGCCGTACCTGCTGACGGAGTTGTTGCTGCCCACGCTGACCGCCGGCGCCCCGAGCAGGATCGTGAACGTCACCTCGGGCGCGGTCGGACTCGCCAAGCGCACGTTCGACGCCGTCGAGCCGCCCGGCGGCTACTACGGCTTCCACTGGTACGGCCGGGCCAAGCTCGCCAACCTCGCCCACACGCTCGACCTGGCCGCACGACTGGACGGCACCGGCGTGTCGGTCTTCGCGGCCGACCCCGGAGGCGCCGCGACCGACATGACGAAGGGCACCATGACCGACCCCGGGATCGTCTCACCCGGCCTGCGGCTGCTGTGGCCGCTGGTGCGCCGCAAGTTCGAACGTTCCACCTCCGGCCCGGCGTCCACGGCCGCCAGGCCCTCGATCACCGCCGCCACCGATGAGACCCTGACCGGCCGGACCGGTGTCGTCATCGGCGCCGACGCCCGACCCGCGGCACCGCTCCGCGCCGCGACCGACCCCCGCGTCGTCGAAGCCGTGCGCCGACTCAGCGAACGGCACGCGCCCCTGTCGGCCGCCTGACCGCCGGCACGGCGCGGGCGGCGGAGACCGTTCCGGATGGGCCATCCGATTAGCATGTCCCCATGACGACGCCCCTGCGCAAGGACGCGGCCCGCAACTGGGACCGGATCGTCTCCGTCGCCCGCACCCTGGTCGACCGGGGCGAGCCCCTGCAGCTCAACGACGTCGCCCGCCGCACCGGAGTGGGGGTCGGCACCGTCTACCGGCACTTCCCCACTCCCGAGGCGCTGTTGGAAACGGTGGCCGCCCCCTGCCTGGAGGACCTGGCCGCGCACGGCGAGCAGGCCATGGCCGACACCGACCCCCGACGCGCACTCGAGGGCTTCCTGCTCCGCACCGTCGAGGCACAGGTCACGGACGCCTCCCTGGCCCCCGTCACCGCCGCGGTCACCGACGCACTCCCGCGCACCACGGAACTCAAGCACTCGCTCCGGTCGGCCGGCACCCGACTCCTCGACCGGGCCCGCGACGCCGGAACCGTCCGCCCCGACCTCGACGCCACCGACCTCGTCCCGCTCATGTGCGGTATCGCCCACGCCGTCGACGTCCACGGCGGCACGCCCGCCGACCGCATCGACACCGCCCACCGCTACCTCGCGGCGTTCCTGGGCGGCCTGCGAACCACGCCACCGGACACCACACCACCGAACACCTAGAACACCGTCCGCACCACCGCGACAGGGTGGCGAACGCCGTCGGCCGGCCGCCACTCCCGACCACACCGGCAGCCGCCCCCGTGCCGGGGGCGGCCGCCGGCGCGAGCGGAGTGGGCAGCGGGGCGGGCAGTCGACCGCCTCGGGTCGGTCACCGCGTCAGTCGTCGTCCAGCACGGACCATTCGGCCACGAAGAAGTACTGCCGGTCGACTTCACCCTGCGCTTCCACGAGGTGGCCGGCCAGGTGGTTCAGGCCGGTCGCCTCGAAGGGGCTCTCCCCGGACCTGCGCACCACGTAGTCGTGTTCCCGTGGTGCAGCACGAGGGCGTCCCGTTCGCTCTTGGAACCCACGTCGACGCGCTCGATCGAGAGCCGGCCGCTCAACCGTGTCACGGCCACCGGGCCTCGACTTCGTCCACGGACACGATGGTTCCGGCCTGTTCATGGACGATCACCTCGCCACCGGCACCTACAGCGGCGACGTCACGGTTCACCGTCTCGGCCGCTCGGGCTGCTGAAGAGGGCGTGGTCGTGACAGGCCGCCCGCGGGTGCGGACGGCCCGGGATCGGTCGGGGGTGCTGGTGGCCGTCGCCGCCGGTGAGGCGGCGGCCGGTGAGGCGGCGGCCGCTGATGTCGACGTGGAGCTGCTGGACGTCGACGGGCGCCGGTCGCCCGGGGCGCTGCACGCCCGAGCCGGACGCGGATCAGCCCGGATGGAAGGCGATCCGCACGCCCGCGTCCACCGGGAGGATCAGTACGTTGCCGTCCTCCCAGGTCCAGTCCCGCGGGATCAGGAACATCCGGTCGTCGGCCTGCGCGAGCAGCCGCATGCCGCGGTAACGGTAGCGGTAGCGCTGGCTCGCCCCGGCGTCCGGCAGCGTCCGCTCCTCCACACCGGGCCACTGGAGATACAGCCGTTCCGTGGTGTCGAGCACCACCGCGGGACGCAGGGCGAGGTTGCCGGCCAGCCACCGCGCGTCGGCCGTTCCCTTCTGGTGGGCGAAGCCGCCGGCGGCCCAGAACGAGCAGAGCACGATGAGCGCCGCACTGATGCCGAGCGCCGCCCGCTCCCCGGCCAGCGGATACGGCGCTCCCCCCCCACCCGGACGGCCAGGAGCCGGGCCAGCACCACCACGAGCAGGGCTCCGCCGAGCAACAGCGGGGTACCCATCGGGCCGGCGTCGATCACCTCGAACCCGGCGAGGAAGCCCAGCACCAACAGCGGAACGGCCACCACCACCGTCAGGCGGGCCCGGCGCACGATCCGGCCGCCGTCCGCACCGCGGCGCATCGTCCATGTCGCCAGGTGATAGCCCAGGGCGGCCAGCAGGCCGACACCCAGCAGCACGCCGGCAGGCAGGTACAGCGCGGGCGAACTGCGCAGCAGCAGGTCCTGCGTGGAGAAGTTGAGGGTCGCGGCGTCCACACCGAAGTAGTGGTACAGCGAGTCGGTGTAGGCGTAGCCGAAGAAGAAGAGCAGGGCCGTGATGAAGGTGGTCGGCGCGATCCAGGAGGCGAGCAGGCCGATCCAGCTGCTCCACGACCGGCCCGGCGGTGGTGGTGATGGCGCCTCGGTGCCTGCGGGGCTTTCGCCGTCGCCGGGATCCTGCCCGCCGTCAGCGGTCAGCGGGGACTCGCAGGCCGGGGGGCGGGTGCGGGCTCGCCGGACGACTGGTTTCCGGGGTTCTCGTCTCCGGGGTTCTCACCGCCCGGATTCGGATTGTCCGGGGTGTTACCGCCGGGGGTGTCCGGGTTCTCGCCCGGGTTCTCGTCGGGGTTGTCGGGGTTGCCGCCACCCGCAGGTTTGCTGGGGACGTCGACCGTGGTCGTGGCGGTGACGGTGTGCGTCTCGCCGTCGATGGTGACGCTCATGCAGAGGGTCGGGTTGCTGTTGGGCGGAGGGTTGCCGCTCAGCGTGAAGCCGACGGGCACCGCGCTGTTCCCGTCCACCACCTCGACCTGCTTCGTTTCCGAGGAGGTGAACGTGCCGGTGGCGCAGTCCCGGACATTGCTGATGGTCGCCGTGAAGCTCGCATTCGTCGAACTCGACAGACCGATCTGCACGATGGGCCACTGCCCGCTGGCGTGGGCCGAGACCTGGCCCGCCGTCTTGAAGCTGCCCTGGTTGCCGCCGCCCTCGGCCCGCTGGTCCTGGGGCTGCTGCCCCGAGCCCTCCGCGAGCGGCGTCGCGCCGGGGTCGGTCGTCGTCTGCGTCGCGCCGGCCGCGGCGCCCGGCCCCGGGCCGGTGTCACCACCGCCCCCGCAACCTGCAAGGACCGGCACCAGGAGCACCACGCCCAGCCGGCGGAGCAGCCCGCCGACGAAGGTGCGGAGCATGGCGCGAGGCGTCCCGGACACGAGTTCTCCCATCCGCGGGGATGCGACGAGAAGACGGACTGGACCGACCTTGCGAACTTTAACCGTTCGCACACTTCCTGACTGCCCGCCAGTCGTGTGGAACCAGCCGGTCCTCCCGTCGGAGTACGAGCGCTGCAACAGCGCTTGCCGTGACGGGGCTTCAGCTCCTGGGCTGTGGGGACGGCTGCCCGGGGCACGACGAACTCGGCCGGGCGGGCGATGCGAGGTCCGGCGTTACCCCGTCAGGCGGCGCTGTTCGGCAGCCACACCGGATCGTCCGTCACGAGAAGGGTCGCGGAGTACGCGTGCCGCCCGGCGACGACGTCGACCAGGAATTCCACCATCCCGACGCCGGTTCGGATCCGGACCCGCTTCGGGCTGCTGCCCCGCAGCCGGACGACGACGGTCCACTTCTCCGGGTCCGGGGCGGCGGTCTCCCAGAAGCACAGGTCGCCGTTCGTGTTCGTTCCCCAGACGATCAGCCCGCCGGCTTCAGGGAACACCGGGTAGGGGAAGTAGTCCGGCCAGTGATCACGGGCCGGGCACCGCCCGGGTGGGCGCAGCAGGTGGCTGCGGCTGCGGAGCGCATGGACGATCCAAGGCGGAGCTGATGAAGAGTCATGTCCATGCGCGGCCGGCCGGTCAGGCGCGCACCAACCGTCAACGACCGCTGGAACCACCATGAAACGAAGAAGCGGTGACGGTGTCGGTCGACGGCCGGCGGATGGTGCCCGGCCCGTGATCACTGGCCGGGCGTCTCACCTCGGTCTCCGGCCGCCGTCGGCGGGGCGGCGCCGCCGCCGTACAGGCAGCGGTCGAGGAGTGCGTGCATGCGGGGGACGGGGAGGGACGGGTTGGCCGCGGCGCCCTCCGCGGTGCGGGGGTCGGCGAGGAGCGGCTCCAGGGCCTGGGGGGTCAGGCCCGGGTTGGCGGCGGCGGCCCGGCGCACCGCCTCGTCGGGGTCGTCCACCGGGGGTGCGGGCAGGGCGGGATCGGCTGCGGCCAGGGCGCGTACCTCGGGGTCCGGGTGGCCGATGAGGTGGGTGCGGCCGGTGCGGGGGAAGGCGGGCAGGGTCAGCAGGTGCTCACGGTGGGCCGGGCGGGTGACGAAGACGTCCAGGAGGAGGTGGGGCGGGGCCAGGGGGTGGTGGCAGGCCAGCCGGATCCGTACTTCCTCGTCGTCGTCCTGTGCGAGTGCCTCGGCGAGTTCTGCGGGCAGGAGCGGCCAGCTCGCCGCAACCCGGCGGAGCTCCGGTTCCTCGGAGGCCGCGCAGGCGGCGTACCAGTCGGGGGACGGCTCGGGGGCCGGCTCGGTGATCGGGCAGGTGCAGTCCGGACCGTGCCCGATGATCTGCCCGATGACCCGCTCGATCGCCCAGTACTCGGCCCAGGTGCGGGGGACGGGGTGGAGGCGTGCGCGCCTCCGCACGTTCTCGTCCGGATCCTCCCGCAGATCCGTGACCAGGTCGGGTCCCAGGTCGGGCCGGGCGGCGACCAAGGCGCGGATCCTCGCCTCGGGGTGGCGGGCGAGCCGGGTCACGGCGTCGGCCGGGGTGTGGGGGTTCCAGGTCAGGGGGCGCACCGTGCCGTCCGCGAAGCACTGCTCGACGAGCGCGGGGGACAGGGCGCACGTGCCGAACACGGATGCCTTGCTGAGCGAGCCGGTGGACGGCAGCCTGGCCTCCACCCGTTCCGGGTCCAGCTCCCAGCTGTGGTCCTGCGCGGCCTCCCGGACGGCGGGGTCGGGGTCGTCGAGCAGGGCCTCGCGCTCTGCCGGGGTGAGTGACTGCCACCTCCAGGTGGCCCGTATCCGGAGTTCGGGGTGCTCGCGGCCGGCCATGGAGCGCTCGAAGGACGGCGGGATCTGCCGGGACGAGCCGAGCTCCCCGATGATGTCGTTCTTGCTGAGCATGCCGTCTCCGTCCCCGTCCTGGGTGGTCAGGAGGGTGACGAGGACGTCGTCCGGAAGCGGTCGGACCCATCGGGGACGGTGGCGGGGGCCGCCGGCGAGCCACCCGCGGACGATCGTCGACGGGTCCGTTGCCAAGGGGGCGAGCCGCGCCGGGTCGACGTGCCGGTTGCGGGCGAGCGCGCGGCGCACGACTCCGTCCGGATGGCCCAGGGCCGCGTCGACGACGGCGTCGGGCAGGTCACGGCCCTCGCACATCAGCGGGCCGATCCCACCGGCCGCTCGATCCAGCAGGCGTACCAGCACCTCGGAGGGCGCCGTCGGGTTGAAGGCGATGCCGCGCAGCCACGGTTCGTGAAGGGAGTCGGACACCACGTCATCCTGCCACCCCGTCACGTCCGGGCCGGGCTGACCGGACGTCACCCGCTGCGCATGCGTGGCGGGCGTGATGAGTATTCCTACTCAGGACCGGGCCCTCGACGGTGATCCACTCTTGGTGCAACAGCGACCGACCCGCCGAGGGAACAAGCCATGACCAGCGCCGCCGCCCCCCGACCTCGCCGCATCCCCGCTCTGCTGGCCCCCGCGTTCGACAACATGCTCTCGCGGGCCTACCTGGTCCTGGTCGCAGCCGCGGTCGGTCTCGACGTCCACGCCACGTACGTCATCCACGACCCCTCGTTCGCCGGTCTGTGGCTCTCCCTCGCCACCGCACCCTTCGGCCTCCTCTCCATGCCCCTGCCCGCGGTCTTCTGGGACACCCCGGTCGAATGGATCGGCCCCCCGCTCCACTTCGCCACCGCCGTCACGGCCGGCCTCGTCAACGCCGTCCACCTCGGGCGGATGGTCGCCGGCAACCGCGCCACGGCGCGAAACGGCCGCACCGCCGCGTAGCGAGCTGCGACACCACCTCGGCCGGAGGCCGCCTCCGCCTGCCGACGACGACGCCCGGGAACGGCCGGTGACTACTGTCCGTCAACGTGTTTGACGGTTCCAACTGGCAGGCGCAGATTGGACGTAGGGGCATGCTGCCTCTCCTGCCGTGTGCTCCTTGCTGTCCACAGCCACCACGTGGTGGCGGAGGAAGGAGCCGGCCGTGAACGTCGTACTGACCTGCCTCGGATCCGTCTCGGGTCCACGTCTTCTGGACGGGCGGACGGGGAACGGGACGGTCGGTCTCGCGCCGCATTCCGGTGAACCGTTCAGCGGGACCCGCTGGGAGATGCACGGCGGCCCGGAGGGTGTCGTCACGCTGGTCTGCCAGGGCGACGTCCCGGGCAACCGGTTCCTGGACGGCCGCACCGCGGACGGCACGGTGGGCCTCGCGCCCAACACGAACCCGCCGTTCAGCGGCACCAGGTGGCTCGCCACCCGGCTGGGCGACGGCTCGACCACCTTCAAGTGCCTCGGCACCGTCGAGGGCAACCGGTTCCTGGACGGCCGTACCGGGGACGGCACGGTGGGCCTCGCGCCCAACACGGACCCGCCGTTCAGCGGCACCAGATGGCAGGTCGGTGTCCCGTTCGGCGACGACAACGTGGGTGTCCCGGCTGACGGCTGACGGCTGACAGGACGGAGCGCGGCCTGTTCGCGATGCCCTGGGTCGACATGCCGCGGCGGACCAGTCCGTGGGCAGGGAAGGCCGGGCAGCACGTCCGACATCCGGTGGCCCGGGGGCGAGGTCGGCCGAGGTCCCGGGCGGCGGCTCGGCTCGTCGGACGCCGTCGCCGTACGCCGATCACGTCCGCCCGGCGTCGGCAAGGCTCTCTCGTGCGGGGACGTGCCGGATGCCGCCGCACCGCACGGCGCGTACCGCACGGGTCGCCCGGAGGTCGCTGAGCGGGTCGCCGTCGACGAAGGTGAGGGCTTCGAGGGCCGCTCCTACCTGCTGGAGCGAGGCATCACCTGCGACTTCGCCCTGGTGCGGGGCTCGTCGTCGTCTTCCTGGTGCTCCGCGGCCGGGCCATCGCGGCCGACCGGCACCGCCAGGGCTGAAGGGGATCCTCTGCCAGGTCGGCGAGTTCGTCGGCCGGGGTACGCCGGGGCGGCGTCGGGTTGCCCGTCGGACGGGCGTCCGGGTGCTCCGCTGTATTCGCGCCGCCGTCGAACGATCCCGTCCGGCGCGCACCACACCCAGGGAGCCCACCTCATGCCGTCCGACCAGGACGTCCCCTCGCCGGGCGGTTCGGCCGCCGAGAACGACGCCTTCGCCCGAGCCTTCGCCCCGCCGTCCGCGGACGCGCCGCCGCCGGTCCCGTCCTACGGATACGGTCCGCCGCCGACCGGCGACCCGTGGGGTGCGCCCGGGCCGTACCCACAGCCCGGGCCGTACCCACAGCCCGGTGCGGTGCCGCCCGGCGGCGGCTTCGCCTCCTACGGCGCCCAGGGCTGGGGCACCGGTGCGCCGTACGCGGTGCCCGGCCCGCTCGGCTGGCAGCCGCCGCCCGGTCCGCCGACCCGCTGGAACGGCTTCGCCGTCACCTCCTTCGTCCTCGGCATCGTCGGCGGCGCCTGCCTGCTGTGGATCGGTGCGATCGCCTTCGGCGTCGCCGCGCTGCGCGAGGTGCGCCGGCGCAACGAGCGCGGACGCGGGCTGGCGATCGCCGGCATCGCGCTGGGCGGTCGTCCTGGCGGTGGTGATGGTCGTCGCGCTGATCACGACGGCCCCGGACCTGCCGTCGTCGGACCCGGGTTCCGACTCCGGCACCGGCACCGGCTCCGGCAGCCCCCACTCCGGCACCTGGAACGTCTTCGAACTCGTCGCGGGCCAGTGCTTCGTCAAGCCCGCGGGGGCGGGCACCGACGGCGTCACCGACGTCCGGCTGGTCGACTGTGCCGAGCCGCACTACGGCGAGGTCTTCGGCAGGGCGCCCTCCGACGAGAAGTCCTACCCGGGCAGGGCCGGGGTGATCGCCGACGCGACGAAGGGCTGCAACGACGCCCTGCTCGGCTTCGCCCCCGACGGCTGGAAACTCCCGGTCGCCGTCGAGGTGCACTTCTTCCACCCCGAGGAGCACGCCTGGGCGCTGCAGGGCACCGGCCGCCGCTCGACCTGCTTCCTCACCGACACCACCGATCGTCCGGCCGGATCGCTCCAGCAGGACCTCGCGCGGTTCGACGCCGACCAGATGGCCTACCTCGGTGCCGAGCACCGTGTGGACCAGGCCTTCGCGATGCAGCCGCGGGCCGAGTCCGCCGACGACCCGGCCGCCTTCCGGGCCTGGGCCGACACCCTCGCCGGCGGGGTGCGCCTGGAGATCGGCGAGCTGAGCGCCCACGCCTGGGGCGGCGCCGCGTCCCGGCCGGTCGCGGCCCTGGCCGAGGAGCTGCACAAGGCCCTGCCGCACCTGGCCGCGGCCAAGGACGCGAAGGACACGAAGACGCTGCAGAACGAGCTCGCCGCCACCGAGTACCTGGGCTACGACCGGCCGAAGGCGGTGCGGGCGGCCCTGCGGCTGGGCACCGACGACAGCCGGGTGAACCGCTCGGACGGCTCCGGCGATACCCGGACGGACGGCCCGGCGCCGGTGCTGGCGCCGGGCACCGGTCGCCGGTCGCCGTGCGGCCGTGCGGCCGTGCGGCCGTGCGGATCTGAGCACACGCCACCGGGACGCCGCCCGGAGGCGGCGATGAGCCATCATGGGTCCTCGACCACGACGACGGTGCCGCCCAGCCGTCGGCCCGGGCACCGGAGGGGGTGCAGCCCGATGGGACTGGCCGGCCGAGCCCGTATGCCGATCGACGGCCGTGCCGTCGCCCGCAGCCGTCGCCGCCGGACACCGGCGGCGGAACTCTTCCGCGGCAGCTTCACGGCGGAGGAGGAGATCGGCCGGAGACTGCTGCGGGAACTGCCGCCCGAGGCGCGGTACGTCTCGTTCAACAGCCACCGCGGGAGGGCCACCGGCGCCGATCTGCTCTGGTGGTGGGTGGAACCGGACGGGCGGGGGTTCGGCTGTCTGATCCAGTCGCGGACTCTCACCCACCACGCGGGTGTCTGGCGGATCGGCTCGGACCGCCGGGCGGACGCCGACTCGCAGCTGACCCGATTGCTGTACACCGCAGAGCACTTCGACGTGCCCGCCGCGCTGCTGCTCCACCCCGGGTGCGACGAGGCCGCGGACGCCCGCGCCGACGCCGAGGAGGGCGCCACGGCCGATCCCGTCGCGGACGACCGCCGGCCCTGCACCGAGGCCGCCGCCCTGCTGCCCGCCTTCGCCGTCCGCGCCGAGCTCCGGCTCCGGGCGGCGGAGGCCGAGACCGCCGGTCTCCGGTTCGGCGGCCTCGACGGTCCCGGGTTGCTGGAGTCGGCCGTGCCGTTCGCCCCGCTCCTCGCCCCCGGCGCCGAGCCGCGTCCACCGGTGGCAACGGATGCGGACCTCGCCCGGCAGGGTGTGCACCGCCGGCTGCGCCCCCTGCTGACCGAACCTCAGTCCGGCGCGGGCGCGGTGGCCCGGAGCGTTCTCGACTCCTTGAGCCGCTCCCGTCCGTGTGCGGCCCGGTCCGCCGACGGCACCACCCTGCTCGACTCCCCCGGGCGGCTGCCGCAGTTCGACCACGGCGCCCTCCTCCGCCATGTCAGCGCCGGTCTGCGGCCCGCGGTGCCCGGCTACGTCGACCGGGCGCTCGCCGGGCACGGCCCGGCCCGGCTGGCCCGGTACGTCGCGGGCCTGGTCGTCGTCCCGCTGTGAGGTCCGGCCCGGCCCCGGCCCCGGCTGCGGCACGTCGCACGACCGGTTCCCGGCCGGGCCGGGGCCGGGCGGGCCGGGGCCGGGCGGTCGCCGGGCGTGACCCCCGCGCCCCTCGACAGGTTCTCGACCGGCTGCCTGCCGACGGGACGGGCTACCCGTCGACGGCGTCCGTCACCCGCTGCCAGCTGTCCAGGTCCGCGATCCGTGCCTCCAGAGCGGGGCGCATGCCCGTCGCACTGGAGGCGCCGAGCGCCAGGCGCAGCGGCGGGTTGGGGCTGTCGACCGCGGTCCGGATGCCCGCGGCGATCCGCGCCGCGTCGGAGAACGCGGACGCCGGCAGCTCTCCGATGCCCTTCTGGACCTCGCGGACGGTCGGGTCGTAGTCGGCCAGGCCGGCTGCGACGTCGAGGTTGGCGAGGAAGGGGGTCGCGGTCAGGCCGGGCTGGATGAGCGTGACCTTGATGCCGAGCGGTGCGACCTCGGCCGCGAGCGCGTCCGACAGCCCCTCGACCGCGTGCTTGGTGGCGGCGAGCAGACCCACGCCGGGGTGGGCGGACTGCCCGTAGACCGAGGAGCCTTGGAGGACGTGCCCGGACCGCTGGGCCCGGAGCACCGGCAGCGTCGCGCGGAGCACGTTGAGCACGCCGAAGACATTGGTGTCGAACACGGCGCGGACCTGGGTGTCGGAGGCCTCCTCGACGGCTCCGAACAGTCCGTATCCCGCGTTGTTGGCCACGACGTCGATGCGGCCGAACCGCGCGAGCGTGCTGTCCACGGCGTCCCGGACGGCTCGCTCGTCACGTACGTCCGCCCGGAGGAGGAGCAGGCGCTCACCGTGCGCCTGCGCCAGTTCGTCCAGGGGGGAGGTGTCGCGGGCGAGGGCCGAGACGGTTTCGCCGTTCTGCAGTGCCTGGAGCGTCAGTTCACGGCCGATGCCGGACGTCGCGCCGGTGATCAGCCAGGTGCGGAGGTGGTCCTGGTGGTTGGATGTCCCATTCATGTTGCGACCGTAAGGCGTTAGCTCGCAACGCGTCAAACTGGATCGACCACCAGGTTGCCCACTAGGCGGATTAGCACCGATCACGCTGGTGTAGTGTGGGGGCATGACCACTGCGGCAGCCGGATCCCCCGCGCCAAGCCCGCGCACCCTCACGCCGACGGTGGAGACCGTGCTCGCGTTCGTGAACACGCGCGCGGACGGATCAGGTCGCCGGGAGCTGTTCGCGGACGGGGACTCGTTCGCGGCGTGGCTGGCGGAGCGCCAGGAGTACGGCGGCGAAACCGTGGTGACCGACGCCGACGCCGCGGTCGCGCGCGAGCTGCGCGACGCCCTGGTGACCGTGCTCCTCGCACACTCGGGCGACGAGGACGGCCAGGGTGAGCAACTGCTGCGCGCCGAACGGCACCTGCGACGCGTGGGCCCGCTCTACCCGCTGGCGACGGTGGTCACGGCCGGCGGTGCCGAGCTCGCCTCACCGCAGACGGGGGTACCGCGCGTGTTCGGAACCGTACTGGCCGCGGTGACGACGCTTGCGCAGAGCAGCGACTGGGGGCGCATCAAGGCGTGCCGGAACCCCCCGTGCCACTTCGGCTTCCTCGACCGCACCCGCAATGGCGGTGGGCTCTACTGCAGTACGGGCTGCGGCTCCCAGGTGTCCATGCGCAAACACCGCCGGCGACAGCGGAACGGTGGCGCTGCGCCCTCCGAGGCGTGAGACCGCCCCTCCGGCGAGGAAGGGCGGTGATCGGCACGACGCGGCTCCCGAGCGCGCCTCCCCTCCCAGCACCCGGGCCGGGAAGACCGTTCATCGAATCGTCGTCGAACCGGCGGGCGCACAACCGGATATGCGTTCGACTCGATCGTCAACGAATCATCCGAGTTCTCCGGTGGCGCGAGCGATAGCCCGACTCGTCGTTCAGTCGGATTCGTTCACGATGCGACCACTGCGAAAAAGTGACCCCTGCGCAGATCTTCCACCCGCTTAATCTGATCAACGGCCCGACCTGATCGTCCGTCAGGTCGTCCGCTGATCCGAGGTGGAGAAACCAGTGCTGAAAAGCCCGCGTCCGCCCCATCCGATCCGTCCGCTGCGAGCCGTCACGGCCACCGCTCTCACCTCGGCCCTCCTCCTGTTCGGCCTGGGAGCCACCGCTCCCGGTACCGCCGGAGCGGCCGAGAACGACACCGCCACCGCGTCCGCGCTGGTGAAGAGCGCCCAGAACGTCACCCACCCCGGTGCGGCCGCCGCCGACCACGGGGACACCGTCAACTGGACCGTCCGGTACGACAACGCCGCGACGGCCGCCGCCTCCGCGGCCACCGTCACCGACCCGATCACCGGGGCGGGCACGGCCCAGACCTACGTCCCGGCTCCTTGCACGTCCCGCCCGGCTGGACGCCGTCGTGGTCCACCGACGGCAGCGGCTTCACCACGACCGATCCCGGCACGGCGACCACAACCGTCCGCGCCGAGAACGGGACGGTCCGGGGCACCGGGACGAGCCTCGTCGCACCGCTGCTGGCGCCCGTCCGGCCGACGGCACAGTCCACCGGCGGCGACGGGTTCACGCCGATCCTGCGCCGGACGGCGTCCGGCGAGGTCCGGTCGTGGAACATCTACCACCACGCCGCCCGCACCGCCCCGCAGGCGGTCTGCAGCAGCCTGTCCACCGGACAGCCCTGCACCGGCGGCCCCTGGCCGCGTCCGCTGAACACCACGGCCGGACCTCTCGGCAGCGGCGCCACCGGCGACATCGGCAGCCCGCTGACCCCGCAGTACGTCCTCGACCCGCAGCACCCGGGCCAGGTGCTCTACCCCGCCGTCACCGCCACCGCGGTCGGCGTCGGCTGCCTCGACCTCGATGCCCGGGCCAACTGCGGCTTCGTCGCCCTGGAGGGCACCGGCGGTACGCCCAGCCGGGCCAACAGCCTGGCCGGCCTGGTCCGGGCCGGCGACGGCGTCTACGGCGTCTCGACCACCGGCGAGGTGCTGTGCCTCTCGCTGGCCGACCGCACCCCGTGCGCCGGGCAGCCCTACGCGCAGGTCGTCGCCACCAACCACGACCTGCCGAGCACCCAGGGCGCCCTCCACCTCGGCGCGCTGACGGTGGCGGGTGACAAGGTCTTCGCCTCGTCCTCACCGCAGAGCAGCGGCTCCACCGTCCCCGGCCCGCCCGCGTTGGGCTGCTTCGACACGGCCACCAGGGCGGTCTGCTCGGGCTGGGAGTCCCCGCACCCCGCCGGCCCCGACGCCGGGTACTACACGTACGACGTACACCTCCTACGACACCGCCGGCCACCCGGCCGGCGTCTGCACCAGCACCGTCGGCGGCGCCCACGTCCTGACCACCTGTTACGGCCTCGACGGCTCCGAGCACTCCGCGCCCGCCACCCTCTCGACGCTGGCCGGCAACGTGCTGACCTTCAACCCCGAGACGGTCACCACGGACACCGGGACCCGCAGCTACTTCCCCGTCTGGGGCGGCACCGTGGCCGGGGCGACGGTCTGCCACGACTGGACGACCGCCGCGCCCTGCGCGGGGTTCCCGATGCCCGCGCCCCACCCCGGCGTCAACGGCGGAGCCACCCGCGACTACGGCTACGCGTACGACGTCACCACCCGCTGTCTGATCGGCCTCGGCGACGCGGGCGTCCTGTTCTCCCTGGACCCGGCGTCCGGTGCCACCCCGTGCGTCCACAGCGGCGCGGCCGTCACCCTCAGGCCCGCCGACTTCTACTGCGACGGCGCCACCGGCCACGTCCAGGGCTACACCCGGGCACGGCTGACCGACATCGACCTCTCGCACGTCGACCCGGCGGCGTCCCGGGTCCTCGTCACGGACCCCGACCGCACGCCCGTCGCCGCCCCGGCCCTCGCCCCGGACGGCACCGTCGACCTGTCCGGCATCTCGGCGACCGCGCACCCGGCGATCACCGTCACGGCCCAGCTGGCGCTCACCTCCACCGGGGGCTTCACCACCGACAACCACCCCGCGCTGGTCGTCGAGTAGCGGGGCGACGCACCACAGATCTGCTTCCGCACCACGGTCACGCCCGACTGCGCGACCACGTCCGTCACCAACACGGCGACCGGCACCGACGCGACCGGCGTCCTCGCCTCCAACACCGTCACCACCGCCGTCGCCCCGGGCGCCGGCTGCCGGCCCCGGGTCAGCGTCGAGAAGGAGATCTGCGGCTCCGGAAACCCGCACGACTGCGAACCCGGCGGCCCGGGCCCCTGGGCCAAGACCAGCCCCGTCGGCCTGCTGCGCCTGCTCGGCCACGCGCACTGGCGGATCACCGTCACCAACGACGGCCCGGTCGACGCCACGTCGGTGACCGTCAACGACTCGGTCACGCCCGGCTGCCGGCAGGCCGCCGGCACCTTCGCCCTGGCGGCCGGAACCAGCCGCGCGGTCCACTGCGACTCCCTGCTGCTGGCACTGCCGTTGAAGAACACCGCCTCCGCGAGCTTCGTCCCCCGCGAACCCGCCGCCCGGCACCGCCCCCACCACCACCGCGCCCTCCTCGGCGGTGGCCTGCTCCCTGCTCTGCATCCTCGGGGCACCCGGCAGTGACCGACGGGTGGGCCCTCACCCGCAGCTCATCGGGTGAGGGCCCCGTTGTCGATGTGGTGCCGGTGATCGCAGGCACGCCTGCCGCTTCCGGGGAAGCCGTCCCTCTCGGTGACCGATCGCACGGGGGTGCGCAGACGAGGCATGCCCCCAGTGGCATTCCCGGGCCAACATCGGACACGAACCTCCTTTGGGCCGCCGGGACCGGAGTGCGCCGGGCGGGTGGTCTTTCCGCCCTTACGGGGCATGTGACCCGGAGTGAGACGCGAATCCGGGAATCGAGGGCGTGCCGGATGTCCCGGCGTCCATGACAGAAGGAAGCACCATGCGTCTTCGCAACTCCCTGCTCGCTGCGGCCGGTGCCCTGCTCATCACCCTGGCGGTGCCGAGCTCGGCCTCCGCGGCCACCGGCGACTTCCTCTACAAGGTCGGCCCGGGCATCCCGGCCGGGATCGCCGATCCGGAGAGCGGCCAGTGCGTCAACCTGTTCGGGGCGACCGAGGACCATCCGGCCTTCGCCCCCGAGAACCTCACCGACTCCACGGCCACCGTCTTCCTCGACTTCGACTGCTCGGGCGACACGTACTTCGTCATGAACCCCGGCAAGAAGCTCGGCGACCGCCTGAAGCTCCGCTCGGTGATCTTCAGCTGACCGGGACAGTCGACCGGGCCCGCCCTCCGACGGACCGGCCGGCCTGACCACGGCTGCGGGCCTGCCCCGGCGCGGCCGGCCCGCACCGCCGTACGGCGGACCGCGCCCCGGACCGACGGCGGGTCAGGCCCTCGCAGCACGGCCGGGCCGACCCCGGACCCTATGATCCGAAGCACCAGAAGCAGCCATTGCAGCACCGAGAGTGACGCACGGTGCAGGTGCCGGGCATCGTCGGCGGCACTCGGACGGGAGACCTGTGGACGTGAGCACGGACCGGAACGGGTTGGACGGCGCGGTCGTCGCCGTGGCGGGCGCGGCCGGCCCCGCGGGGCGGGCGGCGCTGCTGCGGCTCGCCGCGGCGGGTGCCACGGTCGTCGCGGCCGACGCGGACGCCGCACGGCTCGCGGACGCGGTGGACGCCGCCCGCTCCGCGCACGGCGGCGCCACCGTGACCGGTGACACGGTCGACCTGCTCGACCCGGACGCGACCCGCGCCTGGGCGCACCGCATCGAGAAGGATTCGGGGCGCATCGACGGCCTGGTCCACCTCGTCGGCGGCTGGCGCGGCTCGGCGACGTTCGCCGAGACGAACCTCGGGGACTGGACCGTCCTGGAGGACCTGCTGGTGCGCACCGTCCAGCACACCTCGCTCGCCTTCCACGACGCCCTCCTGCGCAGCGGGCGAGGCCGGTTCGTGCTGATCAGCGCGGAGGGTGCCAGCCGGCCCACCGCCGGGAACGCCGCCTACGCGGCCGCGAAGGCGGCCGCCGAGGCGTGGACGCTCGCCCTCGCCGACGACTTCCGCAAGGCCGGAGGGGACGACGGTCCGCAGGCCGCGGCCACGATCCTGGTGGTGAAGGCGCTGGTCCACGACGCCATGCGCGCCGAACGCCCGAACGCGAAGTTCGCCGGCTTCACCGACGTCAAGGACCTCGCGGACGCCATCGCCGGCCTCTGGGAGAAGCCCGCCCTGGAGATCAACGCGGCCCGGCTGTGGCTGGCCGCCCAGCCCCCCAAGCCCTGATCGGGGCCGGGCGCCGGCGGCGGCCGCTCGGCCCGGGTCCCCGGCCGGGCGAGCGGGGCGGTCAGTCCTCGCGGCGGGTCATGTGCATGTGCCAGTTGGTGATCCAGGTCCGGCCCTCGTCCACGGAGAAGGCCTGCTCCCAGTGGGCGGTGGTCCCGGTGATCTCCGACCAGACGAAGCGGACGTGCACCGTGCGGCCCCGGTACTCGTCGTCGCCGTGGAAGAGACCGGTGCCGTCCGGCTGGAAGGAGCCGACGACGGGCGGGCAGAGGACGCCGGTGCGCTCGTTCGCCCAGTACAGGGACCAGGCGTCGGCGGCCGGGTCGTACAGGCGCAGGGTCAGGCCCGTGAAGCCCTTGGTCGGGAACTCGATCTCGTCGAAGCTGGCCCGCCCGTCGAAGTGTGCGGTGGCGCGGGTGATGCCGGGGAACTCCTCCCAGCGGTCGTCGCCCTCGGTCGGATCGAGGAAGTCCTTGCGCCAACGGTTGACGACGTCGTAGGTGCCGGTGAAGAAGCCGAAGCCGGTGCTGTTGTCCATGGGCCGCAGACTAGGAGCACTCCCCTGACATCTCCTGTCAGTGGAGTCGGACAGCCGGACGAGGGCGGGAGTGGGAGCACCGCTCGGGGCTCGCGGGGTTGATTGCCCCTGTCCGGTGATCATCCGGCGCATGGGCCGGGCCGTGCTGTCGGGGTGCGCGGCGAGTGCCGTGCCGAGACCGGCGCCGATGATCGTGACGGGGGTGTGCATGGTGGCTCCTCGGGGTCGGGATCGGCCGATGAGCTGTGGCCGCCTGTCCCCGGAAGGGTGTCGGAGTCCTCCGACCCCCTGCTGTCATCGGGCCGGCAGGTGACCGACACCGCAGATCAGTCCCGACCTCCGCCCGGACGGGCGCTCGGCCGGTCAAGCGCTCAGCTGCCCCGCCAGGAGCGGGCCCGTGCGCGAGGCGGCCGTCCGGGTGGGCGCGGGCACCATTGCGGATCGTCCGGGACGCACGTCGTGCCGGGCGGGCCGGCGATTGGGCGCCGGCCGGTGGTCAGGGCTGGCCGCGCTCGGGGTTCGCGGCCAGCCCTTGTCGGACCAGGTTCGCGCAACGGCCTGCGGGTGCGCGGCCGGACTGCGCCGCTCGGGGTGTTCGGTCGCCCTGGCGTGCGACGGGGCTGCGCTGCACGGACCAGTCCGCAGCCGGGCGTGCAGCCGGGCCGCCGGTCGTCCCGGTGGTGCTACACGGTGCGCAGGACGGCGACGACCTTGCCGAGGACGGTGGCGCGGTCTGCGGGGAGGGGCCGGTGGGTGGCGAGGTGCGGGAGGAGCCAGGTGCGTTCGCCGTCCCGGCGGTAGCGGCTGACGGTGGCCTCGCCGTCGATCATCGCGGCGACGAGGTCGTCGTCGTCCGCGACGCCCTGGCGTCGGACCATGACGAGGTCGCCGTCGCGCATCGTGCCGTCGGTCGTGGCGGCGCCGCGGACGGTGAGTGCGATCAGTTCGCCGTCGCCGACGATCCGGCGGGGCAGGTGCAGCACGTCCTCGTCGTGCACGGCGGCGAGCGGGCCTCCGGCGCGCCCCGGGCTGACCAGGGGAACGGCCACCGAGCCGCGCTCCGGGCCGCCGGGGACGGTGGGGCGGGTGGCGGTGAGGCGGTAGGTGCGGGTGCGCTGGGGGTCGGCCTCGACGTGGCCGAGGTCCTGGAGGCGGTTGATCTGGTGGGCGACCGAGGAGCTGCTGGACAGGCCCACGGCCCGCCCGATCTCGCGCAGGGTGGGCGGGTAGCCGCGGGCGGCGGTGTGGTCGGCGATCACCGCGAGGATGGCCCGTTGCCGGTCCGTCAGGCCGTCGCGGCCCACCGCGCGGCGCCGGCCGTGCACGAGCGTGCTGGGGCTGTCTGCCATGGCTGCTGTCCCCTCCTGCTGGTCGTGGCCGTGACTCCGACGGTAGCCCGCGCCACTGACAGCGCCCGGTCGGCCGGCGGCGGCGGACCCGCACCTGTGCACCGGCGGGTGGTCAGCGGAAGTCCCGGCCGGTGGTGCCGGGGGCGAGGGTGAGCGGGGCGAGGCGGGTGGCCCGGAGGTTGGTGGCGCCGCCGCGGCGCTCGACGGTGCCGTGGACGAGGAGGCCGGCGTTCTGCAGGGCGGTGCGGCGCCGGCGCTGCCAGACGTGGGGCGGGCAGACCACGTCGATCAGGCCGGTCTCGTCCTCGAGGGAGATGAACAGGACGCCGCCGGCCGTCGGCGGGCGCTGGCGGTGGGTGACCAGGCCGCCGACGACGACCGGCCTGTTCACGGGGGCGGTCCTGAGGGCGGCGGCGGTCAGGGCGCCGCACCGGTCGAGGCGGGGGCGGGCGTGCTGGACGGGGTGGCCGGTGGCGGAGACGCCGGTCGCCCACAGGTCGGCGATGGTCTCCTCGACGGCCGTCATCTCGGGCAGGTCCGGGGCGGTGAGCGCCGGGGCGGTGCCGGGCAGCATGTCCGGTTCGGTGCGGGCGAGCAGCCCGGCGGACCAGAGGGCCTGGCGGCGGGTCAGGCCGAGGCTCTTGAACGCGCCGGCGGTGGCGAGCGCCTCCAGCGCGGGGGCGGGCAGGCGGTGCGCAGGGCGAGGTCTTCGAGGTCGGTGTAGGGGCGGCCGGCGGAGATCGCCCGGGCGTGGTCGGTGCCGAGGCCGCGGACGGTCTCCAGTCCGAGGCGGACGGCCGGCCCGTCGGGCTCGGTTCCGGCCTCCAGGGTGGGGCCGGCCTGGGAGAGGTTGATGTCGGCGGGGCGGACGTCGACGCCGTGGCGGCGGGCGTCGGCGATCAGGGTGAGCGGGGAGTGGAAGCCCATCGGCTGGTTGGCGAGCAGGGCGCAGGTGAACGCGGCCGGGTGGTGGTGCTTGAGCCAGGCGCTCGCGTAGACGAGGAGGGCGAAGCCGGCGGCGTGGGACTCGGGGAAGCCGTAGGAGGAGAAGGCGTCGATCGTGGCGTAGACGTCCTCGGCGACCTCGGGCGGGATGCCGCGCCCTGCCATGCCGGCGAGCAGGCGTTCGCGGAGTTCGGCGACGCGTTCGTGGGAGCGTTTGGCGCCCATGGCCCGGCGGAGCCTGTCGGCCTCGGAGGGGCTGAAGCCGGCGCAGTCGATGGCGAGTTGCATCATCTGCTCCTGGAAGAGCGGCACGCCGAGGGTCTTGGCGAGTGCGCGTTCCATGAGCGGGTGCGGGACGGCGGCCTCCTCGTGGCCGGTGCGGCGGCGGATGTAGGGGTGGACGGAGCCCCCCTGGATGGGGCCGGGCCGGATGAGGGCGACCTGGACGACGAGGTCGTAGAACGTCCGTGGTCGCATCCGCGGGAGGGCGGACGCCTGGGCGCGGGACTCGACCTGGAAGACGCCGACGGTGTCGGCGCGGCAGAGCATGTCGTACACCGCGGGGTCGTCCGGCGGGATCGTGGCGAGGTCGAACCGCACGCCGTGGTGCCGGGCGACGAGGTCGCAGGTGTCGTGGAGGGCGGAGAGCATGCCGAGGCCGAGCAGGTCGATCTTGACGAGGCCGGCGGCGGCGACGCTGTCCTTGTCCCACTGCAGGACGGAGCGGCCGGGCATCCGGGCCCACTCGGTGGGGCAGGTCTCGGCGACCGGGCGGCGGGTGAGCACCATGCCGCCGGAGTGGATGCCGAGGTGGCGCGGCAGGCCGCGCAGTTGCCCGGCGAGTTCGCGGACGTCGTCGGGAACGCCCGCGTCGGCGGGCGGCATCTCGTGCCAGCCGGTCTCGCGGGCGAAACGGTCGAGGTCGCCGGTGGCGTGGCCGAGGGCACGGGCGGCGTCGCGGACGGCGAGGCGGGGCTGGTAGGTGATGACGTTGGCGACCTGGGCGGCGTGGTCGCGGCCGTAGGTGTCGTACACGTACTGGATCGCCTCCTCGCGGCGGCGGTGCTCGACGTCGAGGTCGATGTCGGGCGGGCCGTCGCGTTCGGGGCTGAGGAAGCGTTCGAACAGCAGGCCGTAGTGGACCGGGTCGACGCTCGTGATGCCGAGGGCGTAGCAGACGGCGGAGTTGGCGGCGGAGCCGCGGCCCTGGCACCAGATGTCGGCGCGGCGGCAGAAGTCGACGATGTCGTGGACGATCAGGAAGTAGCCGGCCATGCCGAGCTGCTCGATCACCGTCAGCTCGTGGTCGACCTGCCGGCGCGCCCTGGCGTTCGAGGGGTCGAAGCGGCGCCGGGCCGCCTCCAGGGTGAGCCGGCGCAGCCAGCCGGCTTCGGTGTGGCCGTCGGGGACGGGGAAGCCGGGGAGTTCGGGGTCGAGGGCGCGGAAGTCGAAGGCGCAGGCGTGGGCGAGGTCGACGGTGTTCTGCTGGACGCCGGGCCAGGGGGTGAGGCGGGCGGCCATCTCGGCGGGTGAGCGCAGGTGGGCGGTGCCGGCGGCGGCGAGGTGGGGCTCGGCGTCGGCGAGGGTGCGGCGCTGGCGCAGGGCGGCGAGGGTCTGGGCGAGGCGGGTCTGGGCGGGGGCGGCGTGGTGGGCGGCGGTGGACGCGATCAGCGTGAGGCCGGTGCGGTGGGCGAGGTCGGCGAGGGCGTCGTTGCGGTCGTCGTCGCCGGGCACCCGGTGGTCCGTCAGTTCCACGAACACGTTGGCGTGGCCGTGCCGGTCGGCGAGTGCGCGCAGTTCCCGCTCCGCGGCGGCGGGTCCTTCGGTCTCGAGGGCGCGGCGGACGGCGCCCTTGCGGCAGCCGGTGAGGATCGCCCAGTGTCCGTCGGCGGCGTCGGGGAGGCGGACGGTGTCGTAGACGGGTCGGTGCTTTCCGGCGCCGGCGAGGTGGGCGTCGCCGATCGTCCCGGACAGCCGTCGGTAGCCCTCGGGGCCTCGGGCGAGGACGAGGAGGTGCTCGCCGTCCTGGTCGGGGGTTCCGGTGGGTTCGCCGGTGGCGCCGAGGGTGAGTTCGGCGCCGAACACGGTGGCGATGCCGGCCTTGCGGGCCTCGTCGGCGAGGACGGCTGCGGCGTAGAGGCCGTCGTGGTCGGTGACGGCGAGGGCCTCGGTGCCGTGGCGGACGGCCTCGGCGACCAGGTCGGCCGGGTCGGAGGCGCCGTCGAGGAAGGAGTAGGAGGTGTGGACGTGGAGCTCGGCCCAGCCGGGGCCGGGTCTCCTCGGCTCCGTCCGGGGCGGCGTGGACGCGGCTGGGCCGGGGAAGGGGATGACCCCTCCCCCGCCGGGGACGGCGCGGCCGCCGGCCATGCGGCGCTCCGGTTCGCGCCACGGCGTGGTGGGGTGGTTGGTGAATCCCATGTCTTTCCAGGTGGTGCTCGGGGGCATCGGATCCGGGGCCGCCGGTTGCTCAGCCGTCGTAGGCGCCTTCGACGCGCCAGCGGCCGCCCTCGACGGCGAGCAGTAAGGCACGGCCGTCGGCGAGCGTGACCTGCAGGCGGGCGGTGCGGCGGGCGTCGGCGGTGTCCCACCAGCGTTCGGTCGCCGGCCACGGCCCGGCCCAGCCGGTCACCTCGGCCGTCCGGCCGCCGAGGACCAGGCGGGCGGGCGGCGCGAGGGCCTCCGCGCGGGCGGTCACCTGGACTTCCTGTCCGTCGGCGTCCAGCAGCCGCACCGGCACGGGAGCGGGCGGCACGTAGGCGGGCGACGGGGCGGGCAGGCGCCCGGGCCACGGCCCGTCGGCGCGCCGCTCCTGGTGCGCGTCGCCCCACGGGGTGCGCACCACCCGATCGGCGGGGGCGCGGCCGCCGGCGAGCTCGACGGTGACGAGGCCGGTGTGGCCGAGGATCGCCTGGACGCGGGCGACGGCCCGTTCGACGCGGTCGGTGGCCTCCCGGTCGCCGTCCAGCAGGGACAGCTGCCGGCCCGGGTCGGCGACCAGGCCGTCCGGCACCAGGCGCAGTGCGACCGCGCCGCCGGCCACCGCGGAGAACAGGGCTCGGTGCTGCCAGGCCTGGAGCTGCCAGCGGACGCGTTCGGCGACCGCACCGGTCGAGAGGGCGCCTTCGTGGCGCCAGGCGCGGGAGGCGACGGTGCCGTCCGCGCAACGGACCTCCACTTCGAACCGCCGGCAGGCCAGGCCGGCGGCGGCGAGGCCGGTGTGGAGGCGTTCGGCGAGGACGCGGGCGGCGAAGACCAGGGGTTCCGCGAGCAGGTGGGGTTCCTCGAAGCGTTCCTCGGCGGTCAGGTCGAGGCCCGGTGGGCGGGCGACGACCGGGCGGGCCTCCAGTCCGCGGGCGGCGCGGTGCGCGGCGACGCCGGCCGGGCCGAACCGGTCGGCGACCGATCCGGTGGGCAGGGCGGCGAACTGACCGATCGTCGGTAGGCCGAGCCGCACCAGCAGGTCGGCGAGCTTCCCGTCCGCGAGCTCGCCGACCGGGAACCCCGCCAGGAAGCGGGCGCTCTCCCCCGGCGGCACCACCCGGTGGGATCGGGCGGCGAGCCGGGCCGCGGGCAGGCCGTCGGCGATGCCGACCCGGCACTCGAAGCCGGCCGCCTCCACCGCGTCGATGACCTTCTCCACCAGGCGGTCCTCGCCGCCGTGGAAGCGGGCCGGACCGCGCGCGGGGATCGCGCAGATCCCGGGGCGCAGCACTTCCAGGTGCGGGGCGAGGCCGGCGACGGTGTGGGCGACCTGCTCGAACAGGCGGGCCTCCGCGTCGAGGTCGCGGTCGTGGAGTTCGAGGCCGGCGACGGTGGACTGCGCGGTGCGGACCTTCTGGCCGCGGCGGGCGCCGGCCGCCCGGGCCGCGTCGGTGGCGGCCAGCAGCCGGCCGTGTTCGACCACGGCCGCCGCCCGGTCCGGGTCCAGGTCGGTGCCGAGGACGGTGGTCACCGGCCAGTCCGGGCACCACACCACCAGCACGCGCGGCGCCCGCGCCGCGTCCGCGCTCTCGGGGTCCGCGGCCATCACACCACCGCCAGCGGGCCGCGCTCGGCCGCCGCGTGCCGGGCCTGAGCCGGTACCCCGGCCGCGCGGTGGGCGGGTCCGGCGCGGCGGATCGCACCGTCCGCGTCCGGCAGCCACAGCTGCGCCTGCCGTCCGACGGCGGCGGCGCCCCGCCCACCGGAGGCGACGGTGATCCGCCGCGCGCGGAGCCGGCCGCGGCCCTGTCCCACCCCGACCCACGACCGGTCGACCACGTCCAGGCGCACCTGGGCGCCCGGCCACGGGCCGGCCACCACCAGCGCGCAGCCGGTGCGCCGCGCCACCGCCGGCAGCCGTGCGGCGAGCGGGCCGGCGACGGTGCCGGTCGGGCGCAGCAGCATGATGCCGACCGCGTCGGCGAGGGCGGCGGCGACCTCGGGCCAGCGCTCCCCCGGGTTCTCGGCGAGCAGGAGGCGGTCGAGGGCGACGCCGAGCTCGGCGGCGGCGACCAGGCCGAGGCACTGCAGGCCGACGGCTGCGCACCAGGTGCCGGCGGTGGTGGCGGCGGCTGCGAGGGCGAGCATCAGCGAGGTGTCCCCGCCGACGGAGACGACGGTGCCGGGGCGCAGGCCCCGTTCGGGCAGGAGGTCGTGGAGGGCGGGCAGGACGGGCACCAGCGGTCCCGGCCGGGACGGCTGGAGCCGGGCCGCCGGGGCGCTGAGCGTCGTCTCCACAGGCATAGGATCGAACAAATTTTCGTAGAACGCTAGTTCGAATTCAGCGTGTCGCCGAATCGTCGCGCGACGAGCAGGACACAGCCGACCCGGGCCACCGCGGCCCGGCAGGCCGATCGCCGGCGGCACCGGAACCTCGACGGCTCGGCGGACACTGTCAGACTGGTCGCGTACGGTGCCCCGGTGCCGCCGGACCACGGCGGCGTCGAACGACACGGGCATGGCGGTGAGAGCGGTGGACGGCGCAGCACGATCGCGCACCTGGTGCCCGCCGTACCCGCTCGACCTGCCCGCGGTGGTCGTGCCGCTGCGCCGCGGAGCCGGCGATCCGACGATCCTCGTGCAGGCGGGCACCGTGTGGCGGGCGTCGCGCACCCCGGCCGGCCCGGGGACGCTGCGGATCGCGGCCCGACCGGCCGAGGGCGCCGTCGCCGCGACCGCGTGGGGGCCGGGCGCGGACTGGCTGCTGGAGCAACTCCCGGCGATGCTCGGCGCGAACGACCGACCGGACGGACTGGTGCTGCCGCCGGGGAAGCTGCGGGACGTCCAACGCCGCAACCCCGGGCTGCGCCTGGGCGCGAGCGGGCTGGTGATGGACTCGCTCGTGCCGTCCGTCCTGGAGCAGAAGGTCACCGTGACCGAGGCGCACCGCGCCTGGCGGTACCTGCTGCGCCGTCACGGAACTCCGGCGCCCGGGCCCTGCGCCGAACTCGGGCTCGTGGTCCCGCCGTCGGCACGGGAATGGGCACTCGTGCCCTCATGGTCCTGGCACCGCGCCGGGGTCGACGCGAAGCGCACCGGGACGATCCTCCGCGCGGTACGGCTCGCGCCCCGCCTGGAGGAGGCCTCCGCCATGCCCGGCACCGAGGCGGCGGCCCGGCTGATGCACGTGCCCGGCATCGGGCCGTGGACCGCCGCCGAGACCCTGCAGCGCTGCAACGGCGACCCGGACGCGGTCTCCGTGGGCGACCTCCACCTGCCCGACACCGTCGTCTGGGCCCTCGCCGGGAAGGCCCGCGGCACCGACGAGGAGATGCTCGAACTCCTCGCCCCCTACGCCGGCCACCGCCACCGCGTCTGCCGCCTCATCCGCACCCTCGGCGTCCGCGCACCACGGTTCGGGCCGCGCCTGGCACCCAACGACCACCGCCGCCGGTAGGCGACCAGCGCACCTTCGCCGCCCGGCTGTCGGCAACAGTGAACAGCGGCGTCCCGTTGTGGTCGCTGAATTCCAAGGTGCCGGGCTCGGCTCGCTCAGGACGAGGCTCTCGCTGGTGGCCCTCGAACCGGAGGGAGCGTCCATTGCCGCGAAGCGAACGGCCCCTTTGGAGTGAGAGGTCTTGCCTCGATCGGGGCTGACTGTCAGGCCGCAAACAGCCCCCGCCCTGCGCGGCAACGCGGCACCGCATCCGACGCGTTGACGCGCCCGCAGATTCTGTCTTTCCTGCGTGGCAGGCCTGCCGTATGCCCTTCGTCCCCGCCGCCCCTGTCGGCCGGCACACCCCGCCCGAGCGGTGGGGGAACTACGCCGTCGGATGAGCGCCAGACCGCGCTGTGCGTCACCCGCAGTCCTCGACATCGCCAACGACTGACCTGAGCGGGGCTCTGCATGGTCACAGGGGTGGCCCTGTGCGGGAGCGGCGAACCGGAAGGATATGCTCCGGCAGCGTTGTCGCCGGGACCGATCCGAACCGGCCCGGCCCTGTGCGGGGGATCTTCTGATGTCGTTTCGGCTGCGTGCCGTCCGTGCGATCGTCCTGTTGGCGGGCTTCCACCTGATAGGTGTGACGCTTCTGGCGGCGATGGCCGTCCTCGACTGGCTGCTGCTGACGAAGCTGTTCACCGAGCGGGCGGCCTGGATGGAGGGCATGGCCCTGACCGCCACCGTTGTGATCGCGCTGGGCATTCTGCGGGGCATGGTCGTCTCGGTCCGGGCCGGGCGCCCGGGCCCGGTGCTCGACGCGGTGGCTGTCGCTCCGCAGGACCAGCCCGAGCTGTGGGAACAGGTCCGGTCCGCCGCCGAGGCGACGGGCGAACGGCCGCCGGACGAGCTCTACCTGACGGCCGAGGTCGAGGCCGGGGTCTCCGAGCACAGCCGTCTGCTGGGGCTGCTGCCCGGACGGCGCCGCATGCTGCTGGGCGCTCCGCTGCTCGCCGGGTTGACCGTCGCGCAACTACGTGCCGTCCTCGCCCACGAGTTCGGGCACTACGGCAACCTGGACACCCGGCTCGGCGGCGTGACGATGCGCGGACGGACAGCGGTGTTGCACACTGTGGAGGTGTTCGGCAACGGCGGCACCTGGCTGCACCACGCGGTCGGGTCCCTGTACGTCGGCTACGCCAAGATGTTCCTCAACGCCTCGCAGTCCGTGGCGCGACGGCAGGAGCTGGCCGCCGATCAGGTGGCTGCCCGGCACGCCGGTCGCGACGCCATGGCCGGCGCCCTGCGCGCCGTTCCGGTGCTCGGCGCCGCGCACAACCACTACCAGAAGACCTACGCCGCCATGGGCGAGCCGCTGGGCGCACTGCCGCCGGCAGGCGAGCTCCACGGCGGCTTCCGGCGCTTGCTCGCCGCCCGGACCGGGGATCAGCTCACCGCGCTCGGCGCCGGACAGCGCCCGCCCCGGCCCCACCGATACGACTCCCACCCTCTGAACGCCGAACGTCTCGCGCTGATCGTGGCACTCCCGGCCGACGAGCGGACCGGCGGGCCGGCCGACGAGCGGGCCGCGCTCTCTCTGTTGCGCGACCCGGACGGGGTGTTCACCGCGCTGGAGAGGTGCACGCTGCCGCCGGAGGCCGCCCGGCTCCGGCGGCTGAGCTGGGACGATCTCGTCAAGGCCCGTGCCGTCGCGGATGCCCTGGGCTGGTCCCGGCCGCTGCGGCTCGCGGTGGCGCGGGCGCTCCGCTCGGCGGAGAGCGGCGCGGAAGGCGCGGTACCCCGGCAGCGGGACGCCGACGGTACGATGCACGAGGAACTCCCGGACCTGTACGAGGTGCTGGACGCCGTCGACCGGGGCCTGCTGTGGACGGCGATCGCAGACCGGATGCCCAAGCCGGCGCAGGCGGGTCGGCTGACCGGGGCGTCCGCCCGCAACTTCGTCCGGCCCAGGCTCTTCGACGCCCTCGCCGGCATGGTCATGCTGCACCTCGTCGCCGCGGGCCAGGCCACCCCGGACGTCGCCTGGTCGGGACGACCGGGACTCGCGCTGCCCGACATCTGGGAGGAGCACATGGACGACGCCCTCGACGCCGTCCTCGCCGACACCCCGGACACCGCCGCCCTCCGCTCGCTGCTCACCGAGGCCGGCGCCGTGCCTGCCTGACCGTCCTGACCACCCGTCCGGAAACGGGCGCACGCTGCGGCGTACCTCCGGTCACCCCGATCTGACGGGCTCTCCCCGCCAGGCGTACCCCGTAGACCCCGTCCCGGCACGACCCGCTCGGCCGGGGCCGGTCTCACCGCCCGGCCCCCCGTCCAGGCCGAAGGCGGCGAGCAGCGCCGCTTCGGCGTGGGCAGCGCCGGCCGGGTCGATCCTCGTCAGTGTCGGCGGGGCTGCCGCAGAGGTCCGGGGTCCAGATGCCCGAGCCGCCGGAGGTCTGCGGGAAGGAACCGCTGGTACCGGCGGCCGTGGCGAGGACGACCCAGGTGCCGTGGGCGAGGGCGCGCTCACGCATGTGGGAGTCGCGGCGGCCGAAGAGGCGGGCCCGGGGCCGTAGACGGTGCCGGCGACATAGGCGTCGATGCCGAGCGCTGCCGTGTCCGCGGCGTGCTGGGGAACGGCGGCGTCGTAGCAGAGGCCAGCCCCAGCCTCCATCCGTCGACGGTGAGCACCACCGGTTCCGCGCCGGGGGTGAAGCGGTCGGACTCGGGCCCGTGCAGGTGCATCTTCCGGTAGGCCGGCGTCGTGTCCTCGCCGGTGACGGCCGGGGTGGCGATGTACTCCCGGCCGTCCGGGTCACGCACCGGTGCACCGACCAGTGCCACGGCGCCGGTCGAGCGGCAGGCCTCCGTGATCGGCCGCAGGCGGCTGTCGTCCACGGCGAGCGGCTGGGCCTCCAGGTCGTATCCCGTGAGCGAGAGTTCGGGAAAGACCAGGAGTCGCGCCTCGGACTCCTCGATGGCCTGCGCGTGTCGCTCGGCGTTGGCGAGGACGTCGGGTCCCGCCCAGACGGGCTGCACCACAGCTACTGCCAGCGGGTTCCTCACGGTTCTCCTCCTGGGGGATCAGTTCGACCGGAGGCGTGCGTGCACGTGCGCGTCGTGCCGTCCGTCCGTCTGGAGCCAGGCGCTGCGGCGGACGCTCTCCAGCGGGAAACCGGCCTTGTCGGCCACCCGGCACGACGCCGTGTTGCCCACCGCGTGTTCGAGGTCGAGTCGCTGGAAGCCGACCGTGTCGAACGCCCAGGCAGCCATGGCTTCGACGGCGCGTGGAGCGACGCCGCGCCCCCGTGCGGCCGGAACGGTCCAGTAGGCGACCTGTGCGGTGCCGTCCGCGAGGTCGAGTGCCTTGAGGGCGGCGCGGCCCAGCAGGACGTCACTCGCGGAGTCGACCACTGCCCAGCTCGCCTCCGTCTCGGCTGCCCATCCGCCGCGCCATCCCTCGATCCACTCCTCTGCCTCGGCGACCGAATCCGCCCGGCGCACGTGCCAGCGCTCGATCTCGGCATCCTGATAGGCACCCATCACCGCCCGGGCGTCGCCGGGAACCCACGGCCGCAGGTGCGCGCCGCCCCCGGCGTCCAAGGCGGGTTGGGGCCGCGCCGAGAGGAAGCCGATCGGAACGGTGGGCGGGACGAGAGAGGGCATGCCCCGGATTATTCGAGATCACCGGCCTGCAGCGCCATGGGTCCCGGTGCCGGCGTGGCCAGGATGCCGGCGTGGCCAGGATGCCGGCGTGGCCAGGATGCCGGCGTGGCCAGGATGCCGGGCAGAGCGGGTAACGGCCGGACCGCTTCGCGACGTGTGCGATGCGCTGCGGCCCCGCACGCGAGGAGGGAGGCTCGTGAAGAACCCGCTGGGGACGGCGGCCCACTGGGGAGATGGCGACGGATCGGCCTGCAGCCCCCGCACCTCGCCGGGGCAGTCCGCCGACGGGTCGGCCGACGGTGGTTCAGGCGGCGGTGGTTCAGGCGGCGGGGATGTCGGCCCAATGGTCGATCAGCGTTCCGGTGCGGTCGGTGATTCCGGTGCTGTCGGCGAGCGCGGCGACGATCGAGGCGCCGCGGCCGCGTTCGTCGGCGGGCCGGTCGGCGGCCCAGCCGGCCGGGGCGCCCTGCGGTCCTCCGTCGCTGACGTGGACCTGGACCTGACCCGGGCTGTCCTGGGCGGCGTGCAGGTGCAGGACCGCGGGGGGCCGACCGTGGGTGACGGCGTTGGTGACGAGCTCGGAGAGGACCAGCAGGGTGTCGTAGAGCTGGTCGTCGTCCAGTCCCCATGCGCTGAGCACCGGGCGGGCCGCGTGGCGGGCGGTCGCCGCCGCGCGCGGATCGTGTTCCAGACGCAGACCGAACATCCGCTCGCCGCCGCCTGCGGTCTCCCCCGGCCGGCGGCCGAGGGAGGAGGTGGGTGCCGTCATCCGAATCACCGCCGTCCACGGATCGGGGTCCGCACGGTTCTGCTTCCGGCGTGCGCTTACCCCGGCACGGGAAGGTGGAACAGTCGATCCGGCAATCGCCGTGGAACCGGTGCCCGGACGGCGTCGCTCGGCGGGCCCCAAGAGTCTCCGGGCTGCGCCCGAGTCGGCGGGAGCGGCCGGGTCAGGTGTCCGCCCCGGCACTGGCGGCGCGGCCGGCGGGGCGGGGGCCGTACCGGTCCAGGCGCAGCACGGTCGCGTCGTCCGCCAGGTGGCGGGGGCCGTCGCCGGCTTCGGTGACGGCGGCGGTCAGGGCGGGCACGACCTCCCGGCGGTGCTCGCCGGCCGTCTCCAGGATCAGTGCGGGCAGGTCGACGGCTTTCCGGCGCGTTCCTGCACGCCGTCGGTGTGCAGCAGCAGGCGGTCGCCCGGGCGCAGGTCCAGCTTCTGCACCCGGTACGGCGGCCCCAGGATGTCGAGGCCGACGGGCATGTCGGCGTTCAGCCTCACCTCGCCGACCGCACCGTCGCGCAGCCGCAGCGGGCGGGGTGGCCGGCGTTGACGAGTTGGGACCGGCTGCCGGTCCGGTCCGCTTGCGCACCTGTACCGCCCCCCGGGTCATCGGTGCGTCCTTCCAGCCCTGTGCCGGATGAACACCGACCGCGTGCCCGCGGCCGGTGGGCTCCGGGCGCGGCAGCAGCGGGCCGACGTCGCGGCGTAGCTGCACGTGCGAGGGCGGCGGCTCCGGCCGCGGAGTCGGGCCGGGGGCTAGCGCGGGGGTGCGGGTGGTTCAGAGGGCCTTGCCGTTGACGAACAGCTCGGCCGGGCCGGCCGGGTTGATCGGGCCGTACTGGACGGTGCCGGCGGCCAGCAACCGGCTGGCCAGCAGCCCAGCTGCACCGGCGGCGGACTGACGCAGGACACCCAGAACCAGAACCCCGCCGGCCATGCGCCGCCCGGACGGAACCCGTGACGTCCTGACGCGGATTCACACGGCGCAGTCGCAGCCGCCCGACGCTCCGGCTTTGGGACGGCTGCCCCGTGTGGTGCCCACCCCCAGCCGGGGGCGGGCGGATCGCTGTCCCGCGCGGCCTGAGCCGCGGGCCCGGACCGGTTGCCCCCGGGCCCTGTGCATCCCGGCTTCCGACCCGGCACCACAGCCGCCGACCTGCAGGCGCACGGGTGACGGCCATCGACACGCCCGGAACCCGCCACGGAAGCCTCACCAGCCCGGCCGTGTCCGCCACCGCGGTGGCACGGTTTTTCCTGGTATGACCATCTCATCCGGCCAGAGCCCCGACTCCCCCGCAAGACGCGCCCGCAGCGCCGCGCGCCGGCTCGTCCGCCGGGCCCGCCAGTTGTCCCGGCACCTGGGCGCGGCGCTGGAGCAACTGCTGCAGGCGAACGCGGCGGACGCGCTGCGCCGCGCCCTGGGCGAGTGGGACGAGGACGCCGACCGGACCCGCCGGCCGCCGCTGCGGCCGCCCGGTGCGCGGCCGCAGTGTGATACCTACGGTGCGCGCCGGAAGGTGTCCCGGCCGACGGCCGTGGCCTTCCACGCATCCCCCGGCTCGGTCACCGTGGTGAACAGCCAGCCGGCCACGATCCGCTCCTCGCCGGGGAAGTACTGGCCGCTCCAACTCGTCACCGACGCGGCACTGCCGTGCTCGTCCCGCCAAACCACCGCCCCCCCAACGCGATGACCGGCACCGTCGGGCACACGTCGAACCGCCCCACCAGCTCCCGCCGGGCCACCGCTCCGGCACCCGGCTCGAAGACACCCGTCAGCACCCCGCCCGAAGCCGCGGCCAGCTGCAGCCGGGACCCGAACTCGTTGAACCACTCCCCCTCGACAGCAACGCCCACGATCCGGCCCCTTCACCCGCGCCGGCGCACCGCGCGCCGGACTGCTCCCCCGCCCGCCTGGCTTCGTTCAAGAGGGGGAGTTCTGACAGCAGATGTTCGCGAGTTTGGGAGGCACCCCGGGGGCGTGGCCATTCGAACACTTCAGGAGATCGAGCAGCACTTCGTGCACGGGGAGCCTTCCGAGGGTGCTCAGCGGGGCATGCCCACCGCGCGGGAGACGAGGGCGTCGAAAGCCCGGTCGGGCAGGATACGGCGCAGGGCGATGAGGGGGCGGGCGCCGAAGCCGTCCTCGAACGTGTCGCCGCCGGCGCGCGCAGCCAACGAGCTGACCGCGTTCCTCGGCCGCGTCATCGTAGGGGGCAGGGCGGCCGGGCCGGAGGAGAGGGAACAGCAGCGGCGTCTCCGTTCCCGAGGCTACGGCTGCGTCCGCCGGCGGCGACTTGCCGTGCCGGTGGCCGGCCCGGCGCCGGTTCCGGCCGGGCACGGGGCGGGGTGGGTCCCCGGGCCGCGCAGAGCGTTCTCAGGACGGGGGCATGAGGACCGTGTCGACGATGTAGACGGTGGCGTTGGCGGTCTGCACGTTCCCGCACAGCACCTTGGAGTTGCCGTTGACGGTGTAGTCCTCGCCTGAGCCGGTGACGGTCACCGTGCCGCCTTCGAGGGTCTCGTGGTCGCCGGGCAGGGTGGCGGGGGCGAGCCGTTCGGGGACGACGTGGTAGGTGAGGACCTTGGTGAGCTTGGCTTTGTCGGCCAGGAGGGCGTCCAGGTCGGCTTTCGGGATCTTGGCGAAGGCGTCGTTGGTGGGGGCGAACACCGTGATGTCCTTCGCCGAGTTGAGCGTGTCGACCAGGCCCGCCTGGGTGACGGCGGTGACGAGGGTGGACAGCACCGGGTTGTTCGAGGCGGCGGTGGCGACCGGGTCCTGGGCCATGCCGGCGAAGCTGCCGGCGCCGTCGGCGGGGACGGCGGAGCAGGCCGCGCCGAACGGCTGGGACGTCGGCGAGGCTCCGCCCGTGCCCGGGGAGGCGGAGCTGGACGGGGCTGAGGCGGCCGTCGACGCGGCCGGGGCGGCGGTGGATCCGCCGCCGCTGCTGCACGCGCTCGCGCCGAGGGCGAGCGAGCCCGCGGCCAGCAGGACGGCGAACGACTTGGGTCGGGAGAGACGGGACATGGTGTGCTCCTGAGGTGGTCGTGGTGGTGTGTCAGGTGACGGTGACGACGGTGCTGTGCCAGCCCGTCGAACCGGACGGAAAGGGGGGCGTGCGGGTTTCGGGCTGGGTGCGGCCGAGTGTGTCGGTGGCGCGGACCTCGATGCGGTGGGTGCCGGGTGCGGCCGTGTGCCAGCTATGCGACCACTGGCGCCACAGGTCCGGCCCGGCGTCGGCGGCGAGGCCGGCCTGCTGCCACGGCCCGCCGTCGACGCGGACCTCGACGGCGGCGATGCCGCGGTGGGTCGCCCACGCGGTGCCGGCCAGCTGCACGTCGCCGCGCGGCACCCGGGCGAACGGCGCGGGAACCTCGATCCGGGAGGCGGTCTTGACCTCGCCGGTGCGGTCCCAGCCGCGGCGCACCCAGTACGGGTCGAAGGCGGCGAAGCGGGTGACCTCCAGCTCGACGAGCCACTTGGTGGCGGAGGTGTAGCCGTAGAGGCCCGGCACCAAGGACCGGCAGGGGAAGCCGTGCGCGATCGGCAGCGCCTCGCCGTTCATGCCCACCGCCAGCAGGGCCCGGCGGCCGTCGAGGACGGACTCCAGCGGCGTGCCGATGGTCATGCCGTCCCGGGAGCGGGCGATGAGTTGGTCCGCTCCGGGCCGGACGCCGACCCGGCGCAGCAGTGCGGGCAGGGAGGCGCCGAGCCAGCGGGCGGTGCCGGCGTAGGTGCCGCCGACCTCGTTGGAGACGCAGGTCAGGGTGTAGTCCATCTCCTCCAGGGGCTGGCGGAGCAGTTCGTCGAGGGTGACGACGGTGGGGTGGTCGACCAGGCCGTGGATCCGCAGGGACCAGTCGCGGGGATCGATCTTCGGCAGGGTGAGGGCGGTGTCGACGCGGTAGAAGGCGGTGTTCGGTGTGGTGAAGGTGGTGAGGCCCGGCACGGCCGGCTGGACGCCGGCGGGCAGGGGCCGGGCGGGGACGGCGGGGGCGGGCAGTCGGACGGCGGCGCGGGCGCCGGTGATGTCGCCTCGGCTGTCGGCGAGGCGGCGGCCGCCGACGGCTGCGAGGGCGGCAACGGCGGCGGTGGCGCCGGTGGCGGCCAGGACGGTGCGACGGGCCGGGCGGGCGGCGGGGGCGGCAGTACGGTCGGCGGGGGGAGCGGCATCGGGCGCGGGGCCGGGGGTGGGCACGGTGGCGTCCGGCGCGGGCGAGGCGGGTGCTTGGGCTGCGGCCCGCAGCAGGCGGGCCAGCCACCACAGGGCGGCGGCGCCGACGATTGCGGCGGCGACGGACGGGAGGGTGTCGCTGGGGCGGGCCGTCGGCCGGGAGAGGGCGGCCCACACCCCCACGCCTCCGAAGGCGGCGACGACGGCCGCGCCGGCGGCGGGCCGCTGACGGCCCAGCAGGCCGGCTGCGACGGCGAGCAGCGCCATCGTCGTGTAGATCCCGGTCAGCAGCACGGTCTTGTCGTGGGTGCCGAAGGTGCGGATTGCGTATTCCTTCAGCGGGGTGGGTGTGAGGTCGATCGCTGCGGAGCCGACTGCGATCACCGGGGCACTGCCGGGGCCGGTGAACGCCGCGGTGATCTCGCCCACTGCGACGGCGAGGCCGGCCGCGGCCAGTCCGGTCGCACCGGCGGCAGCGGACCGGGCCAGGGGCCGGGCGCGGGTGCGCGGCGGGCGCTGGCTGTCGGTCAGGTGCTCGTCGGGTGTGTTCACACCTGGCATTCGGAGGTGTGGTCGGGGCCGGATGGGTGGGCATCGCCGGCGCGCCGGGCCGAGGGTCGGGGGAACGGCTGTGCCGACGGGCCGTCATCGGGGCCGCAGGACCGTCGAGGGTGGATGTGCTGGTCCGATCGGGGGACTTCTGGCTGTCGGCAGCCGTCCTCGTCGCCTGCGGCGGCGAACCCCTACTGCCCGGCGCCGCCGGAGGGCGATGGCCGGGCGGTCCGGGGCGGGACCGTTCGCCGATCCAGTCCGACGCACTGGCGGACGGCCCGCCCCGTGGCCCGCGACGGCCGGGCCGCGCCAGCGGAGCTGAACGGCGGGCCGCGGACGGTCCCGGGAAGGGTCGGCGGGCTGCGTCTTCCCGCGTGCCGGAGGCGCCGTCCTACCACGGGCGGGCGACGCCGGGCGGCCGGGCCGCGGGCGGGCGGGACGGCGGCGGGAGCGGGGCGAGGTGGGCGTGTACGGTCTTCCCGCTGGCCGCGTCCAGGGTGACCGAGACGCTGTCGCAGAGGGCTGCGACCAGGGCGAGTCCGCGGCCGCCGAGGGCGGTACCTGGGTCGGCGAGGCGGGGTTGCGGCAGGACGCGGCTGGTGTCGCTGACGTCGACGTCGAGGCCGGACGGGCCGTGGGCGAGACGGAGGCTTCCCGGGGCGTGCGTGTGACGCACGGTGTTGGTGACGAGTTCGCTGATCACACCAGGGCGTCCTCGCGCAGCGGCCCGGGAAGGTGAGCGCGGGTCAGGAAGGCGCGGGCGCCGGCCCGGACCTCGGCCACGCACCGGTCGGCGTCACCGAAGGCCACGGTCCATTCCAGCAGGGGCGGCTGTGCCGGGGCGGGTGCGGGCGGCGGGAGAAGAGCGGTGTTCATGGTTCAGGTCCTGGGTTCACTGGCCCGCGGGCTGTCGAGGACGGGGCGGGCCCGGCGCCGGGCGGCACCGGGCCCGCCGATGGCATGGGCGTGCGGGTGTCGTCAGCGGCAGTACCAGCCGGCCGGGACCCAGACGTTCTCCCAGTGGGTGGGAATCCACTTCCACTCCCAGCCCGCCTTCTGCCACATCTTGTGCCAGTAGCCGTGGTGCCAGTGGTGGTGGGCGTCCCACCAGCCCGGGTGCCAGACGTTCTTCCAGTACCCGTGGTGCCAGACCTTCTGCCAGTGCCCGTGGACGAGCTTGTGCTCCCAGTGCGCCGGGTACCAGCGGCACTCCTTGTCGTGCGTGACCGAGGACGTGGCGGACGCGGTCGTGGTGGCCGAGGCGGTCGTGGCCGAGGTGGCCACGGTGGCGCCGCCGGCGAGGACCACGCCGGCCGCGGCGGTCGCCAGCGAGCGCCTGGTGCGCGTGGCAGTCATCGTCCCGCACCTCCTTCCTGAGGGTTCCTCACCGGACGCCGAGTGGTCGACGCCCGGGCCGGGCGGTGTTCCATGACCTTGATTCGCACGCGGACGATGCCTGGACGGGAAGATCGCCCCATTTCTTTCGCTTGAATTTTCGACACTCGGACGGCCTACGTTCTGCGGCCCGGACCCGTCCGCAGCCACTCGGGGAACGAACCAACAACGAGGGCGCACAGGTCCCTACAGCCCCACCGGCGACCCGAAAGGCCCGATCGTGAAGCCCCGCCACCCCGACCCGCCCCGCTGCCGCTCTCACCCCCGATCGGGGCGGCGGGCTGCGGCCGGGTCCACACCGTGAACGAGGCCGCCCGGGCCACCACGGCCCGCACCGACGGGCCCCGGCTGGAGGCCCTGATGGCCGAGGTCGCCGTGGGCGACCAGGACGCATACCGGAAGGTGTACCGGGCCCTGCTCGGGCCGGTCTTCGGAATCGTCCTGCGGATACTGCGCGACCCGGCCCAGTCCGAGGAGGTCACGCAGGAGGTCATGCTGGAGGTGTGGCAGCGCGCGGCCCGCTACCGGCCGGAGCGCGGCGCCGTCGTTCCCTGGGTGATGACCATGGCCCACCGCCGCGCGGTCGACCGGGTGCGCCAGGCGCAGAGCGCCGCCGCCCGCGAGGAGCGCGCCGCGGCCCACGAGCACACCACCGCCTTCGACGAGGTCGCCGAAGCCCGTCGAGGACCGCCTGGAGCACGAACGTCTGCGCCGCTGCCTCACCGCGCTGACCGGCCTGCAGCGCCAGTCGCTGACCCTCGCCTACTACCGCGGCCTGACCTACCAGGAGGTGGCCGACCTGGTGCACGCGCCGCTGAGCACGGTCAAGACCCGGATGCGCGACGGCCTGGTCCGGCTGCGCGACTGCCTGGGGGTGCGCCCGTGAACGACACCGCCGACCTGCACACCCTGTCCGGCGCGTACGCCCTGCACGCCCTCGGCGAAGCCGAACGCGCCGCCTTCGACCGCCACCTCGCCCAGTGCCGGCCCTGCCGCACCGAGGTCGCCGGTTTCGCCGCCACCCTCGCCCGCCTCGGCCTCGCCGCCGCCACCGCGCCGCCGCCCGGCATGGAGGACCGCGCGATGGCCGCCCTCCCCCGCATCCGGCAGCTCCCGCCGCGCACCGTCGCCGACCGGCTGCTGCCCCGACGCGTCCGCAGCCGGCCCGGACGCACCGCCGCACGCCTCGCCCTGGCCGCCTGCCTCGCCCTCACCGCCGTCTTCGGCGGCCTCGCCGTCCACCAGCACGACCAGGCGCAACGGGCCGAGAGCAGGACCACACAACTGCGCACGGAACTCGCCGAATTCGGTGCGCTGCTCACCGCGCCGGACGTCCGCAGTGCCACCGTCCCCACCGGCGACGGCAGCGGCAGCGGCACCGCCGTCTGGTCACGCCAACGCGACCGGGCCGCGTTCCTCGCCACCGACCTGCCGCCGCTGCCCGCCGGCCGCGCCTGGGAACTGTGGCTCGACAACGGCGGCGCGCCCCGCCCCGCCGGCCTCCTCCACACCTCCGACGGCACCCTGCTGCTGCCCTCCGGCATCGACGGCGCCCGCGCCCTCGCGCTCTCCCAGGAACCCGCAACCGGCTCGCCGCAGCCGACCACCGACCCCGTCCTCCTGCTCCCCCTCACCTGACCCACCCCGGAACGGCGCCGCCGGCGTGCTACCGCGGCACGGTCGGGATCCGGCTGAGAAGCGGCCGCCTGCTCAACCCGGAACGTCGGCGAGCAGCAGCAGGGTGCCGGCGGAGCACCTCGTGCGCTCCTGGCGGACAGCACCGGGATGTGTCTCCGTCTCTGCGCTCCCCGAAATCGGGGGCCCATCGGTGCAGCCGTACCCCCGCGGCAGGCCCACCTCCCCGGAGTATCGCCACCAGCCGACCACCGCGGATGCCGTACCGGGTGGGGCCATGCGGTGGGGCCGCTGCCGCACGGTGCGGCCTCAACGCGGCGAAGTGCTGTCGGTGCCGCGGATCGTCGGCCCGAAACCGCCGCCGGCGGCGGGGTCTTCCTGCGCCGCCGGACGGTGCCGCATGCCGTGCTGGTTCTGCCAGTAGGGCGCACGGCGGTACGGGCCGACAGGTGTCGCGGAGGCGAGCACCAGCGGTGTGCCGGTGAGCACCGCCGCGACCGCGTCCACCGTGAGCCGGTGCCAGCCGCGGGCGTCACGCAGCATCGCGTGTCCGCCGCGCGGCATCGCGACGGTGCCGACGCGCGCGTCGGCAGTGGCGGCACGGCGGGCGAGATCCCAGGACTGCGCCGCCGAGGTGACGGTGTCGCGCTCGTCGTGGAGGATCACCAGGCTCCGTCCGGCCAGGTGGGCGACGGGTTCGCCCGGCGGGCACCACGGTGCGAGCGCGACCACGCCCCGCACCGCGGGATGTCCGGCCGCGGCCATCGCCGCCCGGCCGCCCATCGAGTGGCCGATCAGGGCGACCGGCAGCCCCGGCGCCAGGTCGGTCAGCTCCTCCAGGGCGCGGCGCGCGTCCTGCACCGGGTGCGCCGCGGGCCGGTTCCAGCCGCGGTACCGGTAGCGGACCCGCGCGATCAGAACGACGTCGCCCGGCAGTTGGCAGCGCAGCGCCCGGGCGAACGGGTTCATCCGGCGCCCCGGCAGGTTAAGGCGCGTCGGCGGGGCGAGGCTGTCGGCGCGACCGCCGTGGAGCAGGAGCACCACGGCCTGCGGGCTGTCGGGGGTGTGCAGCACGTCGAGGGCCGGGGTCACCGTGCGGCTCCGCTTCACGGGAAGTCACCTCCTGATCGGCGCCGGGACGTCGGACGGATCATGGACGCGCGCCCCGGGAGCGAGGTCCGGACCCTGGTGCCGGCGCCGGGGGAACCGGGCACGGACATCACGGTCACCGGGGCCGTGGAAGTGCAGCCCCGGCCGGGAGTACCGGAGGAGAGCCGGGGCTGCACGCTCTCGGGCGGGTCAGGAGGCGGGCATGAGGACGGTGTCGACGATGTAGACGGTGGCGTTGGCGGTCTGGACGTTGCCGCACAGGACCTTGGCGTTGCCGTTCGCGGTGAAGTCCTCGTCGGCGCCGGTGACGGTCACGGTGCCACCTTCCAGGGTCTTGTGATCACCCGCCAGGTCCACGGGGGCAAGGCGCTCGGGGGCGACGTGGTAGGTGAGGATCTTGGTGAGCTTGTCCTTGTCGGCGAGGACGGCATCCAGGTCCTTCTTCGGCAGTTTGGCGAAGGCGTCGTTGGTCGGGGCGAACACGGTGATGTTCTGCGCCGAGTTCAGGGTGTCGACCAGGCCGGCCTTGGTGACGGCGGTGACGAGGGTGGACAGCAGCGGGTTGTGGGAGGCGGCGGTGGCGACCGGGTCCTGGGCCATGCCGGCGAAGGAGCCGGCGCCGTCCTTGGGGACGGCCGAGCACGCGGCGCCGAACGGGCGGGCCGCGGCCATGGCGGGACTCGCGGCGGCGGTCGGCACGGCCCGCGGGGGTGCGGCCGAGGTGCCGCCTGCAGCGGCGTTGCTGCTGGAGCTTGCCCCGCTGCCGCAGGCGCTCAGGCCGAGCGCGAGGGCGCCGGCGGCAACGAGGACGGCGAAAAACCTGCTGCGGGACGTGGTGGACACGAGAGTGGACTCCTCAAAAGGAACGGCACGGACGGAACGGGACGGCGCGCCGCACACTCGGCCCGGAGCCACTGCTGCCAGCCCGGCGCGCTGTGCGTTCGCTGTCACAGGAGCGTTCGGCGCGGGGCCGGCCGGGGTTTGGTGGCATTGCAGGAGTCACCCGCAGGAGTGACGGCCGGCCATCACGCGTTCCCTTCACGCCATGGAAATCCGGCGGAACACACCTCACGGCCGGAAGGAACTGCGCAGCCGCGCAGCAGCCCACCACCTGCAGCCGACCGCCTCTCAGCCGGCCACCGGCCAGAGCGCGGCCGTTGCCGAGCCGGACACGGCCACCGCCCCGGGCGACTCGGCGACGGTCGTGGTCCAGGACGGCGACACCCTCAACGGCATCGCCCAGGCGCAGCAGGTGGCCGGCGGCTGGCCCGCTCTGTACGAGGCCGACCAGGACACCATCGGCGACACCCCGACCTCATCCTCCCCGGCCAGGCCCTCCGCATCCCCTGGCCTCCCGCCGGGGGCTCGCCCGGGGCCCGGTCCACCACGCCCTGCAGCACCGCCCCGCTCGTCCGCGCCTGCCCAGTCGGTCCGCGAGGGCCTGCGCCCGGCGGCCGGGGGTCGGGGCCGGCAAGTTCGGGCGCCACATGCCGCGCGGCAGCACGGTCCCGTCCGACGACGCTGATCCGGCTTCTCCTGGGAGGCGTCGACAGCAGGTGCCGCCCCCAGCAAGGCCGAGCAGGTCCGCCTCTACCTCGAAACCCTGCAGGCCCGCACGGCCCCGACCAGTTCCGGGTCCTGCGCCACCTCGTCAGCCGCTCCCGCTCCGTCCTCGCCGCACCCGACGGGGAAGGCCACCTCGACCTCGACGACGAGGACAAGGTCCACCTGCCCCCGGAGGTCACCGACGAACTCCTCGTCGTGCTGGCCATCGCCGCCACCGGCACTCCCGGGTCACCGGTGCGTCCGTCCGGCTTCGTCGCGGAAACACCTCGCTGCGGCCGCGGGCCACCGGGCCCCACGGCGAAGGGCGGGCCGGGGGCCGGCCCGCCCTTCGCCGTGGGGCCGGGGTCAGGACTTCGGCAGGGTGTCCACGAAGTCGGTGCCGGCGCTGTAGAAGCCGTCCACGGTCTTCTGGACGTCGGCGTAGGAGACGGCCTCGGCGTCCTTGTAGTAGAACCAGTTGATCTTCAGGTTCCAGGTGCGCTGTCCGCCGAGGGACGGCAGCAGGTCGATGAACCAGTTGCTGAAGTGGACGTCCATCTTCTCGCGCGGGACGTACTTGCCGGAGCTGGTGAACAGCTCCTTGCCGTCCATGGAGTAGGTGGCCTTCCCGTCCACGGAGGTGACCATCATGATGTGCCAGCCGCCGAGACGCTGCTTGTGGGGCTTGGTGACCCGGTCCGGCGGGTCTGCCTTGAACCAGCTGGTGGTGTCGAGCTGCGGACCGGGCGTGCCCCAGCCGCCGTTCGTCATGTACTCGTAGTCGAGCTCGCTGTAGTTCGCCGAGTCGTCCTGGGGGGAGATCGGGAAGTAGGACTGGACGACGTGGTCGCCGTTCTTGCCGCCGGCCGGCTTGTCGCTGAGGTAGACCCGGGCTGCGTAGGTGCCGTTGAAGAGCTTGGCGCCGGTGCTCTGGATCTCGGCCTGCTTGGTGCCCTTCTGGGTGCCGTCGGTGGACGCCTGCAGCTGGAGGGTCCGCTTGCCCTGGGCGGTGGCGTCGTCGGGGAAGCTCGCACCGGCGTCGGACCAGGTGTCCTTGATCCCGGGGCCGCCCTCGCCGGTGCGGATCTCCCAGCCGTGGGCGGTGAGCGCGGGGTCGGTGGGACCGGTGTAGTGGAAGTTGTCGAACAGGGTTCCCGGTGGGCCGGTCGGGGTCGGCGAGGCGCTGGTCACCGACCCGCCCTTCGCCGTCGTGCCGTCACCGTCGCCGCCACCGGACGCCGGGCCGCTCGAACAGGCGGTGAGCACGCACAGCAGGGTCGGGAGGGCGAGCACGCTCCACGCGCGGTGGCGAGGGGTGCGGCGGGGCTGACTCACGCGGGCTCCTTGGGGCGTGCCGGTCGCACGTGCGCACTGATCGGATGAGGGGGTCATCCTAACGGGACGCGAACACCCCTCCGGTGGGCGCCCGGCAGGAACCGGAGGGAGGGAGTCCGAGGTCGGGAAGGGTGCGCGCACGCCCACGTTCCGGCATGCACCGACCGGCATCTCGATCCGATTACAACCCCCCGCCAGATCAGGCCAAATCCACCCATCGAACTCAATTCGATTCAGCCCGGTGCACTAACGTTCGCTACTACGCTCCCGCGGTCCACGTACCCTGCACGAAAGGCGTCGCCCGGTGCGCCCAGCCATCTCGTTCCTCGAACGCGGATCGGCGCACCCGCCACAGCCTGACGTGCGCGAGTCAAGCTTCGAAGAGGCCGCTCCCGCACCGGTGTTCGTCGACCGGTCCGGTCCGCGTGGCCGGATGCTGCGGGGCTTCGGCCGGCCGCCGACGTCGCCGCCCGGTACACCCTCCCGCTCGGGCCTGTAGCCCGAGCACCCCTGAACCGCCGCACCACCCATCTCCAGGAGCGCCAATGTCCCGCCACCAGCGCCGCCGGCAGTCCCTGCGGAGGCCGCGCCGACTGGCCGCGCCGCCGTTGCGCTTCTTCATGCCGCTGTCCCTGCTGGCGTGCCTGCTCCTGCTCATCGTCCTGCGCGGCCTGGCCACCAACGAGGTGTTCCACGACGCCCGGATCGCCGACTCGGCCGACCAGACGACCGTGCCGACGAACCTGCTCAAGGGCGGCCCGGTCATCGACGCGCGCGGCGACCGCAACGACGACCCGGTGAGCTACCGCATCCCGGACCGCACCGTGGTGCTCAGCTTCGACGACGGCCCCTCGGCGGAGTGGACGCCGAAGATCCTGGAGATCCTGGAGTCCCGCCACGTCCACGCGGACTTCTTCGTGACCGGCGCCATGACCGCCCGCAACCCGGACCTGATCCGGAAGATCGTGGCGGGCGGCCACGAGATCGGCCTGCACAGCTTCACCCACCCCGACCTGGCGTTCCAGTCGCACGCCCGGATCAGCTGGGAGATGGCCCAGACCCAGCTGGCACTGGCCGGCGTCGCGGGCGTGCACAGCTCGCTGTTCCGCCCGCCGTACTCCTCCAACTCGGCCGCACTGGACGACTGGAGCTACCCGGTCATCAAGTACCTGGGTGCCCAGGGCTACGTCACCGCCTTCATCGACCACGACACCGACGACTGGAAGCGTCCGGGCGTGGACGCGATCGTCAAGGAGGCGGTGCCGGCCAAGCCCGGTGCGGGCGAGCTGATCCTGCTGCACGACGCCGGTGGCGACCGCTCCCAGACCGTCGAGGCGCTCGGCGTGCTCATCGACAAGCTGCAGGCCGACGGCTACCGCTTCGCCACCATCACCGAGGCGCTCGGCGCCTCCAGCGCCACCACGCCGGTGCACGGCTTCCAGCTGTGGGCGGGCAAGGGCTACATCTGGGCCACCCAGCTCGGAGTGAAGACCCTGCCGGTACTGATCGCGATGCTGGCCGTGGTCGGCTTCCTGAACTTCGGCCGGTTCGCGCTGATGCTGGTCCTCGCCCCGATCCACGCCCGCCGCAGCAAGCGGCCGGACCTCTGGGGCGATCCCGTCACCGAACCGGTCACCGTGCTCGTCCCGGCCTACAACGAGCGCGAGTGCATCGCCAACACCCTCAACTCGCTGGCCGCCAGTGACTACCCGATCGAGGTCATCGTCATCGACGACGGCTCCTCGGACGGCACCGCGGACATCGTCGAGGAGATGGACCTGCCGTTCGTCCGGCTCATCCGCAAGGTCAACGGCGGCAAGTCCAGCGCGCTCAACACCGGCATCGCGGCCGCCTCGTACGACATCGTCGTGATGATGGACGGCGACACCGTCTTCGAGCCGTCCACCGTCCGCGAACTGGTCCAGCCCTTCGCCGACCCGGGGATCGGCGCCGTCTCCGGCAACGCCAAGGTCGGCAACCGCGACACCCTGATCGGCTCCTGGCAGCACATCGAGTACGTCCTCGGCCACAACCTGGACCGCCGGATGTACGACATGCTCGGCATCATCCCGACCATCCCCGGCGCGGTCGGCGCCTTCCGCAAGGAGGCCCTGCAGGCGGTCGGCGGGATGAGCGACGACACCCTCGCCGAGGACACCGACATCACCATGGCGGTGCTCTGCGAAGGCTGGCGGGTCGTCTACGCCGAGCGCGCCCGAGCCTGGACCGAGGCCCCCGCCAGCATCCAGCAGCTCTGGTCCCAGCGGTACCGCTGGAGCTACGGCTCGATGCAGGCGATGTGGAAGCACCGCCGCGCCGTCACCGCCGGCGGGCCGGCCGGACGCTTCGGCCGCCTCGGACTGCCGCTCGTGGTGATGTTCGGCGTGGTCGCCCCGCTGCTGGCACCGCTCGTCGACATCTTCCTGCTGTACGGCGTGTTCTTCGCGGACGCCCGGCTGACCCTCACCAGCTTCGGCGGCTTCCTGATGATCCAAGCCGTGCTGTCCTGGTACGCCTTCAAGCTCGACCGCGAGAAGCCCTGGCACCTGATCAGCCTGCCGACCCAGCAGCTGGTCTACCGGCAGCTGATGTACATCGTCCTGCTGCAGTCCGCGATCACCGCGGTGACCGGTGGCCGCCTGCGCTGGCAGAAGCTCCGCCGCACCGGCGAGGTCGCCGTACCCGTGGAGGCGTGACCGCGAGCACTCCCTCCGGCCGATCCGGAGGCCGACGAGTCCTGGGCCGATGGCCTGGTGCGGCTCACTCGGTCCTGTTGACGGTCCGAGAGCGCGGACGCGAAGATTCCGATCATCATGAGGCGCATCGCGAAGTCGCTGTGGGGACCCGGCCCGCCACTGCATCGCCCTCGCCGGGTCCGTCCGCTCCGTCGAGCAGGAGGGCGGCGACCGCCCGCGGGGCCTCGCGCATCGCGTTGTGGGCGGTCGGCAGGTCGTGGACGGTCCATGCCGGGTCGGTGAGCAGCCGGGTGCGCTGGTCGGCGAACGGTGTGCGGTCCTCCCATCCCGAGCAGTGGACGAATTCGCGGCGGGGGACGTCGGCGTGAGCGCCGGTGAGGCGGACCGTCTGCAGGAGGGCGGCGAGCGGGTGGGGGCGGCGGCGGGGGTCGCCGTCCGGCCGCCCCGGGGGTTGGACGGCGTAGCCGGTGGTGGCGGCGCCGGTGACGAACGACTGCCGGTAGCCCTCGTTCATGAGGGACCAGCACGAGTCGCCGTCGCGCGGCACGCAGGCGTCCAGGTACACCAGCCGGGAGACCCGGCCGCCGGCGCGGTCGGCGGCGGCGGTGATCACCATGCCGCCGTAGCTGTGGCCGACCAGCGTCACGTCGTCGAGGTGGGCGCGTTCCAGCAGGCGCAGTACGTCGTCGGTGTGGGTGTCGAGGTTGGCGGTGGCGATCGTGGCGGGGTCGTCGTGGGGGTGCAGGCCGGTCAGGGTCAGGGGATGCACGGTGTGGCCGGCCCCTTCCAGCAGCGGGACCACCGCCTCGAACGCCCAGGAACCGTGCCAGCCACCGGGTACGAGAACGAACGTCGCCATGGGGCTTCCCCTCTCCGCTCGGCGGTGGCACCGGGGGCCACCGCTCATGACGGGAAGTCTCGTCCGCGCGCGTCGTGGCGTGCTGTCGATACGATGCCGTCCGATGCCCGTTCGCCGCCATGCCCGCCCGGACGCCGGCGCCACCTCGCTGACGTGGCCCTCCGGCGGGCGTCACCTGTGGCCCTCGGGCGGCGGCAGCGGAGCGCAGGCGCACGCCCGCGGGCACCTGGTGTACGCGGCCCGTGGTGTCCTGGTACTGCACACCGAGAGCGGGACGTCGATCGTTCCGGCCAACCGCGTCGCGTGGACGCCGGCCGGGTCCACGCACCGGCACCGCGCCCACGGGGAGACGGACATGCGGATCGTCTTCCTGTCGCCGTCGCTGGCCCGGCTGTTGCCCGGGCGTCCGGCGGTGTTCCGCGTCTCCGGGCTGGCGCGGGAGGTCCTGCTCGCCCTGACCGGCCCGCGCGGCGGCGGCCCCGACGACGAAGACGGAGCGGGCGACGGGATCGACGGCGACGGCGGTGGGGCGGTGCCCCGGTACGGCCGCGCCGCGCGTGGACGCCTGCTGCGGGTGCTGGTCGAGGAGCTGCGTGAGGCCGACGAACAGCCGCTGCACCTGCCGCACCCGCGCGACGACCGGCTGCGGGCGATCGAGCGGATCCTGACCCGGACGCCGGACGACACCACCACACTGGCCGGGCTCGGCCGGCAGGTCGGGGCCAGCGCCCGTACCCTCAGCAGGCTGCTGCGCGACGAACTCGGCATGACCTTCTACGAGTGGCGCACGCTGGTGCGGGTGCACCACGCGCTCGTCCTGCTGGCCGAGGGCCACGACGCCACGTACACCGCCCACGCCTGCGGCTGGGCCAACCCCAGCGGCTTCATCGCGGCGTTCACCGACCTCGTCGGCACGACCCCGGGCCGCTACCGGGTCGGCGGCTGACGCGGGGCCGGGGACCGGTCGTTTCCTGCCGATCACCGGGCGGTGCGGTCCCGGTCAGGCGGGGCGCAGGAAGACCTCGTCGGTGTAGCACCAGGCCCAGTCCTCGCCGGGTTCGAGCGAGCGGGCGATGTGGTGTCCGCCGTGGGCACGGGCGTGGCGGTGGGCGTGCTGCCCGGGCGAGCTGTCGCAGCAGCCGACGTGCCCGCAGCTCAGGCAGGCCCGCAGGTGGACCCAGGTACGGCCGGCCCGCAGGCAGTCCTCGCAGCCGGGGGTCGTCCCCGCGGACACCTCCCGAAGCCCGTCCAGATGCCCGCAGGTCCGCTGGACGACCAGGCCCGGATCCACCGCGACGCGCCATTCATGCCGCTCGTTCACGGCACCCACGTTACGCACCGCACCCCCACCGCGCCCCGACGACCGGCACCGGCCGCGCCGCGGCGCAGCGCGGATCGCGATGCTCGAGCGATCCGGGACCGGGCATCACCAGCCCCACCGGCCCCTCGGCCCTGCGTGCAGCGCGTCGAGCGGGAGAAGAACGAAGGCCGCAGTGGTCCTCACCGGGAACCGGCAGCCCTGAGCACCGACCACGCCCAGGCCGGTGCGGTGCTCGCCTCCTGCCGCACGCTGCTCTTCCCGGCGGATCCGCCCGTGCCGTCCGAACGCTCCCGGGCCGGCGTTCTCGACGCGCCGGGGCTGCTGCCGGGCGTCGCCGGGACGCCGACCGCGGCGCAGCGTGGTAATCAGTGACACCTGGGTGCCGTCGCGGCGAGGAGTGCGCCGGTTCCCCGGGTCCGGCCGTCCGGCCGGGACGAACCCTCTTCGGGAGTGGGCATGGGCCTCATCCACATCGAACTGTTCGCGACCCTCGACCTCGTCGGGCAGGCGCCCGGCGGGCCCGACGAGGATCCGGTGGGCTTCCCGTTCGGCGGTTGGCAGGCGCCGTTGATGGACGAGGTCGCCGGGGCGCAGGTCGGTGCCGCGTACGAGGGCACGGACGCCCTCCTGCTCGGCCGGCGGACGTACGACATCTTCGCCGCGTACTGGCCGCATCAGGAGGGCGGCGCGGACGACGGGATCGCCACGCTGTTCAACCGCGTCCCGAAGTACGTGGCCTCCCGTGGCAATCCCGATCTCTCGTGGGCGGGGTCCACCCGGCTCGGGCCGGATCTGGCCGGCGCGGTGCGCGAGGTCCGCGACCGGCACGAGCACGTGAAGGTCGTGGGGAGCCTGAACCTGGTGCAGACCCTCCTGCGCGAGAAGCTCTTCGACCGTCTCGACCTGTGGGTGCATCCCATCGTGCTGGGCGTCGGGAAGAAGGTGTTCGACGGGGGCGCGGTGCCCACGAACCTCACGCTCCTCCGGCCTCCGACAGCCGGTCCGAAGGGCACGGTGTACCTGCGCTACGGGCTCGCCGACGGCACGCCCGCGACGGGCGACATGAGCGCGCCGGATCGCGGTGCGGGTCGCGACGGCTGAGGGAGGCAACAGGCCCCCCACCGGCCGCGGGGCGGGGCCGCACGTCCTCCGTACGGTCCGGACCGGCCTTCGCGGTCAGGAGCCGGGGGTCCAGGCGTTGTGCAGTTCGACGACGTCCTGCGGCGCACCGGTGACCGGGATTCCGGCCTTCTCCAGGAGCGGCATCACCACCTCGCCGAACTCCTCCATCGCCTCCCGGCTCTCCCGGACGTCGTACACCTCCAGCGCCTGGTCGCGGACGAACGCGGCGTGCGACAGGCACCCCTCGAACGGGTTCCCGGGCAGCGCGTGCAGCGCCGCGTTCAGTGCGTCGTGCTGTTCCGCCGTGACGCCCGGCATCCGCCCGTGGACAAGAACCGCCATCACAACCTCCTCTGGAAACGGGCCCGCCCCTGCTCGCCGCCACTCGTGCGGCCGTTCCGATCTCCGGCCGGCACACGGTCGGCGCAACCGCCCGGGGTCGGGCCCCGCGGGCGGCCCGGGGGTGTGCGGTTCCGGGGACGGTCGTGTCGGCCGCGGGCCGTATCGTTGCGGTGATCGTCATCGGATCGCACACACGGGGGCTCACATGACCGTTCACCGGCCGGGACTGCCGGAGGACCTTCCGCCGGCGGAGGAGCTGTGGGCGCGCTGGGCGCTGCTCGCCGCCCTCGAGGCGACCACCGAGCACGAGGAGCGCCCGCCGCGCCACCGGACGGGCCGGTGGCTCGACGACGAGGGCCTCCACTGGGACGACTGCGGCTGCACCTGGTGGGTCATGTCGGCGCGGGGCGACGGCCGGTTCGTGCTGTACGGCGAGGACGAGGCGAGCGACGTCAAGTGGTACGAGCCGGCGATCGACGTGCTGGCGGGCGGCCCGGACTGGCTGCCGTACGAGGAACTGCGGGACCGCCTCGAAGGGTGCGAGATCGGTTGCGTCTACTGGTACGAGAACGGCGCCTGGGCGCGGGCACCGTACCCGGACGACCTCGGCGACGACGGCCTGGACTGCGGCATGGGCGACTTCGTCGACCGCAGCCGGGTGCTGGGCGAACTGGCGAACCGTCTGGACGGCACGGTCGACGGGCCGGGCGCGGACAGCCTGCTGGCCGACGCGGAGGCGTACCGGCTGGCGCCGCACAGGCTGCTGGAGCGGCTGGGCGCGACCGATCGCCACGACGATCCGCTGGACCGGCCGGCCCTCGTCCGGGTGCTGACCCGCGCCGGTCTGACGGGCGGGTTCGCGGGGGCGGACGCACGCTGACGAGCCGCTCGGGCCGTCTCCCGCCCGTGGGCCGTGTCAGCCGCCGAGCGGCACGGCCTGCGGGAACCGGAACAGTCCGTTCGGGTCGTACGTGCGCTTGACGCTCCGCAGCCGGGCCGCGTTCGCCCCGTAGTAGGCCTGCTCCCAGCCGTCCAGGCGGGGGTCGACGTAGTTCTGGTAGGCCTGCCCGCTCGCGTAGGGACGCATCGCCGTCCACACGCCGTCCAGCCAGCTCCAGGAACGGTCGGCGTCGGTGCCGCCGGTCACTCCCGGCGGAAAATTGGCGGTGTACTGCGCGGTGAAGAGGCCGTCGCGGTGGACGAAGGCGGTGTCGCCCGCACCCACCCGGTTGATCGCGCCGCCCAGGGCGTCGAACGCCACCCCGGCGCTGCCGCCCTGCGGGCCGGTGCGCGGGTAGCGTTCGACCGCGGCGACCAGGGCCCGGGCGCCGGCGTCGTCGATCGGCCGGGTGAAGACGTCGGACTTGGCGCCGTACGACTCCCGGGGCACCCGTCCGGCCGGGTCCTGGCCGGGCAGGCTGCCCGGCAGGTGCGAGGCGGCCTGCGAGTACCCGGAGACTCCGCCCATCGCCTGCATGGTCGCCAGGTAGGACGCCGCGTGCAGCCTCGGCGCGGCCGGGGCGACCGCCAACCGGTCGATCAGGTCGGCGAGTTCGTCCTTCGGGCCGAGGTAGGTGACGGTGCTGCCCAGTTGGGTCCGGCCGTCCGCCCACACCAGCAGGTGCAGGTCCGCCCAGAGCGCGTCCGGCGCGGTGGGCGCCCAGGCCTGCCAGGCGGCGATGACGGCCACCGCCTTGGACCACGGCCAGCTCAGGAAGGCGTACGAGCAGTCCGCGGCGGGGTGCGTGCGGAAGGAGAACGAGGTGACGATCCCGAAGTTGCCGCCGCCACCGCCGCGCAGCGCCCAGAAGAGATCGGGCTCGGACGAGGCGTCGACCGTCCGGATCCGGCCGTCGGCCGTCACCACCTCCGCCGCGGTGAGGCTGTCGCAGGTCAGTCCGTAGGCCCGGCCCGTGACGCCGATCCCGCCGCCGAGGGTGAGGCCCGCGACCCCGACCGTCGGGCAGCTCCCGGCGGGCACCGTGACCCCGGCGGCGGCCAGCCCGGTGTACACGTCGATGAGCCGTGCCCCGGCGCCGACCCGTGCCCCGGTCGCGTCCCCCGACACCCCGGCCAGCCGGCTCACGTCGATCACCAGCCCGCTCCCGGAGGACCAGCCGGCGTAGCTGTGCCCGCCGCTGCGCGCGGCCACCGGCAGCCCGTACCGGCGTGCGAAGGCCAGGCAGGCGGCCACGTCCTCGGCGTGGCCCGGGTAGGCGACGCCCTGGGGCCGGAGCGTGTCGTACTGCGGCTGGAACAGCCGGCCGGCCGCGGCGTAGCGCGCGTCGCCGGGGCGGATCAGCTGCCCGTCCAGGTCCTGGGCCAGCCCCGCCCAGTCGGCGGGCTTCGGCGAGCCGGGGGACGGGGACACGCTCACGGGGGCCGACGGCGCGGCCCCGGTCGAGCCCGTCGCCCGCGGCGAGCCCTGCGGCCCCGCCCCACCGCCCGAACACCCGGCGAGGCCGGCCGCACCCAGCACGCCGGCCGCCAGGACGGCCCGGCGGGAGACGGTCCGCTCCTCCATGTGCCGACTCCCCTCTCTCGACCTCGGGTCTTCGCCGTGAGGTGCCCGCCGACGCCGTCGGCCGCCACCGGCGCGTCGCCGCACGGAACCGTCAGGCCTCGGGATCGGCGACGGCCGCGGCCCGCAGCAGCGTCACTTCAGCCTCCAGCTCGGCGACCCGCGCCTCCAGCCGGCTCACGTCCCGGAGGGCGTCGCGGCGTCCCTCCTTGTTGCGCTTGGCCACATCGCTCAGGGTGTCCACCCGGTCCGCGAAGGCATCGCGTTCGTCGGCGATCGGCTGCACGACCTGGACCGCGACCACCTCGGCGATCCAGTTCACCCACGCCGCGATGTGCCGCTCCCCCTCGGAGTCCCGGAGCACGGCACCGTGCAGCCCCGTGACCATGGCCGGGCCGATGGCCTCGGCGATGCGCGCCTGCGGACCGAGCGGCTCGGACACACCTGCTCCTGACGGTGGGAGGGACGGACGGCCGCCGGAAGGCGGCTCGCCACAGATTCTCCCACGCACCGCGCCTCCCCCCGCCCCTGCCCGCCTCTGCCCGGTGGCCCGCGCACGTCCCGCGCTGCCACCCCCCGTGACTCCCCTCCCGCCGAGCCAGGGGGGACAGGCGGACCGGCGGACCGGCGGACCGGCGGTGGAGCCTGCCGCCGGCGAATCCGACCTGCGCGGCGTGGCGCCGGGCCGGAGGGGCGGGAAAGGGGACGTCCGGTCTGTGGACCGGACGCCCCTGGCCGGGTGCGGGTTACCGGGCGGTGGGGAGCTTGGCGGTGAGGCTGGTGGGGACGCTGACCACGTCGTTGAGGCTGAGCTTGCCCGGGCCGAAGTCGGCGGCGGTCAGCGCCTTCTTGCCACCGTTGTTGACGCACTGCCAGACCGTGGCGCTGTCGGGCGACAGCAGCAGGGTGCCGTCGCTCGGCGCGGTCCTGGCCACGGCGGTGGCCTCCCAGGCACCGGGGACGGGGGTCAGCGGACGCTTGTCGTAGCCCAGGCCGGTGTAGTCGGCGTAGCCGAGGGGGACGGCCATGCCGCCGGCCATCACGTACACGCTCGGGTCGGCGCCGGAGGCGTTCTTGACGACGGTGCCGTCGGCCACCGGGCGGGCGACCGCGGTGGCGAGCCAGGCGCCGGGGACGCCCATCAGGGTGTGGGTGTTGTAGCCGTCGGCGCCGAACACCGCACCGCCCACGGACAGCGCCTGCTCGGCATGGACGCCATCCAGACGCGGCTCGAACAGATGGGCCGCGACGCCTGAACCGAGGTCCTGGGCGTCCACCCCGGCTCCGCCATGCGGCCCGAGGACCTCGCCGCCGGACGGCCCGCCAACGCCGACGCCATGGCCCGCGGCGTCACCATCAAATCCCTCTACCAGGACGCCACCCGCAACGACCCCCACACCACCGCCTACGCCCACTGGCTCCTCAGCCTCGGCAGCGAGGTCCGCACCGCCCCCGTCCTCCCCCAGCGCCTGATCATCGTGGACCGCACCCAGGCCCTCGTCCCCGTCGACCCCGCCGACACCCGCAAGGGCGCCCTCCACGTCACCGAGCCCGGCATCCTCACCGCCCTGCTCGACCTGTTCGACCAGGCCTGGCACACCACCGTCCCCCTCGGCGCGACCCGCCCCACCGACCCCACCAGCGGCCTGACCGGCACCGAACGCGAACTCCTGCGCCTCCCCGCCGCCGGCCTCACCGACGACGGCGCCAGCCAGCGCCTCGACATCTCCTCACGCTCCGTCAGCCGCCACATGTCCTCCCTCATGGAACGCCTCAACGCCACCAGCCGCTTCGAAGCCGGCATCAAAGCCGCCCAACAGGGCTGGCTCTGACCGCACCCACCAGCCACCGGGGGCGCCCGGGCACGGACCGGCGACCTCCGGCGGACCGGCCCGACGGACTCGGCCCCGCCCCGCACTGCTCGCGGGGCGGGACCGTACTCGCTGCGCCGACCGGGCCTTGCGCACCCCGCCGACGGACAGACCGACCGGACGGGCCTCTCAGCGGCCGTTCAGGACACGATCGAGCGCCGACCGGCCTGCGGGCCGCCACTCCGGCTTGCCGCCGGGCAGGCCGCGGTCCCCGTTCTGGCCCATCAGCATCAGGAAGAGGCTCTTCATCGCGGCCAGCCCGCGCGCCCGTCGCACCGCCGCCGCATCCGCTCGCCCGTAGCCGTCGAAGAACCGTGCGGCGCAGCCTGCGGGGAGCAGCAGCCAGGCAGCCGCGAGGTCCCACGCCGGGTCGCCGGCGAAGAGCGCGCCGAAGTCGACGACGCCCGCCAGGGTGCCGTCCGCGACGACGACGTTCGCAGGATGGAGGTCGCCGTGCACCCACACCGGCGGGCCCTCCCACGCAGGGGCCGCCACCGCGTCGTCCCACACGGCCCGAACGTCGTCCTCGGAGACGGGACCGAGGTCCACGGCCCGCAGGAAGTGCTCGAAGCCGTCCGTGCAGTCCTTGGGGTGAGCGCCGAAGTCCGAGGCCGTGGGCGCGTCGGCGGGGGCCTCCACGTGCAGGGCCTTGAGGAAGGCCGCCAGACCGTCGGCCGCGTGGTCGCCGCGGGTGATGGAGCCGTGGTCCAGCGGCGTGCCCTCGACCCACGTCATGACGGTCCAGATCTTCGGGAACCGCTCGGACGGTGCACCGTCGCGCACCGGTGTCGGAATCGGAAGCGGCAGGCGCGAGGCCAGCACCGGCAGCCAGCGACGCTCCTTGAGCTGGAGCTCGGGCGAGTCGTCCATCCGCTGCATCCGGACGGTCAACTCGCCCCCGAGCCGCCACATCTGGTTGCCCCAGCCACCCGCCACCTCACGGATCGGCAACTCGGCCAGGTCCGGATGCTGTTCCCGCAGCAGGGCGCGGACCAGATCCTCGCTGACCTCGATCTCGGATTCGACCACGAGCAGTCACAGTAGTCGGTCCGGGCAGCGCGGGCCCGCTCTCCGGGGGATCCAGCTTCGCCGACTCGGGCCTACCATCGCCCGACTACGCGATGTCCTCGAGCGATTGACACAAGCCGGGAACTGGCGGCCGGGCGACCCGGAAATCCTGATCATGACGGACTCCGGCTACGACATCGTCTACCTCTCCCACGCTCTCGCGGACCTGCCGGTCGTGCCGGTCGTGCCGGTCGTGCCGGTCAGACGCCTGCGCCCGGACCGCGTCAGGCCCTGCGACCCGGGGCCCGCACGCTCCACCCCGAGGGGCGGGCGCCCGCGTCGGCACGGCGGCGTCCTCACCTGCGCAGGTTCGCCCTGGAACACACCTTCCGCCTGATGAAGCAGACGCTCGGCCGGACCGCCCCGAAGATCCGCCACGCCGACGGTGCCGACCTGTGGACCTGGCTCATCATCGCCGTCCGCACCCGACTCCGGCTTGCCCGGCCGCTGGCCGAGGACCTCCACCACCCTTGGCAACGACCTGCTGCAGAGCCACCCACCGGGGGCGGCGGCATGAGTCCGACCTCCGGCATCAGCTGCCCCCCCGCACACCGCTGCGCCGCTTCCCGGACCGGGAGATGTCCGCCGGCCCCGAGCCGCTGCGGGAGAACTCCCGCGCCCGCTACGCCACCGAGCCCGTGCTGATGCCGCCCACCGGCGCGCGCTCCGCCCCTCGCCGGGCCGGGCCGGGCCGACCGGTTCCGCCGGAACGGCTGATTCCCCGCCATGCCTGCCCGAGCGCCGCCGGAACGCCTCTCACATCCTCCATCGGCACAACGCGCCGAAACTTTATCTCTGGTTTAACCGGCTTCCATTCACGGCCCGGATCGACCACGCACTGAACCTGCGCGAGAAATACGTACACCCATTTGGATTCCCGCGCCGGTAGCCCGCCCCGCGGCGCAGTACTCTCATGATTTGGCGGCCGTCACCTGCGGATTCGGCCCGACGTCGCGCATGGCCGCGACCCTCGCACAGCGCTTTCGAGACTGCGGATGAGAATTTCCTTTGACCTCGCCCGTCTCGCATCCACTCGCCACTGGAGCACCCCGTGGTGAATGGGAACGTAATCAATCCGAGATCGTCGCACACCCTCATTCCCGTGCGGGGGAGTGCCCTACCCGCGTCGTACTCAGCAGTACACGGAACCGAGGAAGAGACCTTATGGACACACGCGAGAACCCGGCGGGCGTGAACACGCTGAGCCGACCCTCGCCGGGCACCGGCGCCGGTTGGCCGGTGGCCGCGGCGCCGGAGGCCCGTAGCCTGTTCGACATCATCTCCGCCACCGCCGACGCCCATCCGGACGCGCCGGCGCTGGACGCCGGTGGCACGGTGCTCGACTACCGCGCGCTGCTACGCGCCGTCGACGAGTTCGCCGAGCGGCTGACCGGTTACGGCATCGGCACCGGCGACCGGGTCGGCATCCGGGTGCCCTCCGGCACCGCCGACCTCTACGTCGCCATCCTGGCCGCGCTGCGCGTCGGGGCCGCGTACGTACCGGTGGACGCCGACGACCCGGACGAGCGGGCCGCACTGATCTGGCAGGATTCGCAGGTGGGTGCCGTGGTCGGGGCGAACGGGCAGCTCGCCCCCGGCACGCGGCCGGCGTCCGGCGCCGTCCCGGGCCCCCTCCCGGCCCCGCCGACCCCGGCCGACGACGCCTGGATCATCTTCACCTCCGGCACCACCGGCCGCCCCAAGGGCGTCGCCGTCACCCACCGCAACGCCGCCGCCTTCGTCGACGCCGAGGCCCGGCTCTTCCTGCGCGAGCGCCCGCTCGGCCCCGGCGACCGGGTACTGGCCGGTCTGTCCGTCGCCTTCGACGCCTCCTGCGAGGAGATGTGGCTGGCCTGGCGGCACGGCGCCTGCCTCGTCCCCGCTCCCCGATCCCTGGTGAAGGCCGGCACCGACCTCGGCCCCTGGCTGGTGGAACGCGGGATCACCGTCATCTCCACCGTCCCCACCCTCCTCGCGCTCTGGCCCGAGGAGTGCCTGGACGCCGTCCGGCTGGTGATCGTCGGCGGCGAGGCCTGCCCGGCCGACCTGGTCGAACGCCTGGCCGCCCCGCACCGGGAGTTCTGGAACACGTACGGGCCCACCGAGACGACCGTGGTGGCCACCGCCGCCCGCCTGCTTCCCGGGCAGCCGGTGCGGATCGGCGCCCCGCTGGACGGCTGGGAGATCGCCGTCGTGGACGCCGCGGGCCGGCCGGTCGGCTGGCACGGGACCGGCGAGCTACTGATCGGCGGCGTCGGCACCGCGCGCTACTTGGAGGCGGCCAAGGACGCCGAGAAGTTCACCGCCGATCCGCACCTGCGCTCCGAACGCGTCTACCGCAGCGGAGACCTGGTGCGCAACGAACCCGAGGGCCTGATCTTCGTCGGCCGCGCCGACGAGCAGGTCAAGCTGGCCGGCCGGCGGGTCGAGCTCGGCGAGGTCGACGCCGCGCTCCAGGCGCTGCCGGACGTCCGGGCCGCCGCCGCGGCCGTGCGGACCACCCCGGCCGGCGGCCAGCTGCTGGTCGGCTACCTCGTGCCGCAGGCCGACACCGAGCTCGACCTCGTCGCCGCCCGCGCCACCCTGCTGGAACGGCTGCCGCAGTCGCTGGTCCCCGTCCTGGCCGTGCTGGACGAGCTGCCCACCCGCACCTCCGGCAAGGTCGACCGGGCCGCCCTGCCCTGGCCGCTCACCACCGGCCCGCAGCCGGGCACCGGCCCGCGCCCCGCCGACACCGCCGGCTGGCTCGCCGAGCAGTGGGAAGCCCTGCTCGGCCTGCCGGTCGGCGCCGACGGGGACTTCTTCGCCCTCGGCGGCACCAGCCTGGCCGCGGCGAAACTGGTCTCCGCGCTGCGCGCCCGCTACCCCGGCGTCTCCGTCGCGGACCTCTACGCCCACCCCACCCTGCTCGATCTCGCCGCCCGACTCGACGAGTTAGGCACCGGGCCGCGCGAGCACCGCCAGGTGCGCCGCACCCCGCTGCGCGCGGGCGTCTGGCAGACGCTCGTGCTGGCCGCGCTGTTCACCGTCGTCGGGCTGCGCTGGGTGCTCACCCTCGCCGCGCTCGACAACCTGACCGACGGCACCCTGCGGCGGGCCCCGCACACCCCCTGGTGGCTGGTCATCACCGGCCTGCTGCTGCTCTCCAGCGCCCCCGGTCGCCTGCTGCTCGGCAGCGCCGCCGCCCGGCTGCTCACCGCCGGCCTCAGGCCCGGCAGCTACCCGCGCGGCGGCGCCGTGCACCTGCGCCTGTGGGCGGCCGAGCGCACGACCACCGCCTTCGGCGTGGTCGGCCTGACCGGCACCCCCTGGGCCCGGCACTACGCGCGGGCCCTCGGCTGCGAGGTCGGCAAGGGCGTCGAGCTGCACGCCCTCCCGCCGGTGACGGGCCTCGCCCGGCTCGGCGCGGACTGCAGCGTCGAACCCGAAGTCGACCTCGCCGGCTGGTGGTTGGACGGTGACGTGCTTCGCCTCGGCGCGATAGAGATCGGCGAGGGCGCCCGCGTCGGCACCCGGTCCACCCTCATGCCCGGCGCGCACGTCGGCGCCGCCGCCGACGTCGCCCCCGGCAGCTGTGTCCTCGGCACCGTACCCGCCGGCGCGCACTGGCACGGCTCCCCGGCCCGCCCCAGCACCGAACCGCGCCCCGACTGGCCCACGCCGCATCGCCACCACTACCGCCGCTGGGACCTCGCCTACGGTGCGGGGCTGCTGGTGATCGGCCTGTTGCCCGTACTCTCCTCCCTCCCCGCGCTCGCCGTCCTCTACCCGCTGATCGACACCGACCCCACCCTCGGCACCGCGCTGATCCGGCTCCTGCCCTCCACCGTGCTGTTGATCGCCATCACGCTCATCTGCTACGCCACGCTGCTGGCCCTGCTGATCCGCGTCCTCAGCCGTCCGATCCGCCCGGGCTTCCACCCGGCACAGGGCAGGGTGGCCTGGTGCGTGTGGGCCGTCAGCCGGCTGTCCGACACCGCGCGCCGCTCGCTCTTCCCGTTCTACGCAAGCCTGTTGACGCCCGTCTGGCTGCGGCTGCTCGGCGCCAGGGTGGGCCGCCGCGTCGAGGCCTCCACCGTGCTGGCGCTGCCCGGGCTGATGCGGGTGGACGACGGAGCGTTCCTCGCGGACGACACGCTGATCGCGCCGTTCGAGGTGCGCGGCGGCTGGCTGCGCATCGCACCCGCGCGGGTCGGGCGGCGCTCGTTCGTCGGGAACTCCGGCATCGTCGGCCCCGGCCGCACCCTCCCCGACGACGCGCTGGTCGGCGTCCTCTCCGACGCCCCCGCGCGCAGCGAGCCCGGCTCCTCCTGGCTGGGCCGCCCCGGCATCGCCCTGCCCCGGGTGGCGGACGCCGTCGAGGAGAGCCGCACCTACGACCCGCCCCGGCGGCTGGTGTTCGCCCGGGCCGCCGTCGAGCTCGGCCGCTTCATCCCGCTGGTCATCACCGCCGTGCTCGCCGACCTCGTCTTCGGCGCTCTCCAGACCCTGCGCGACCGGGACGGCCTCGCCCTCACGCTGGCCGGCGCCGGGCTGGTGACGGCCGGTGCCTCGCTCGCCGCCTGCCTGCTCACCACCCTCGCGAAGTGGCTGCTGGTCGGCCGCTTCAAGGCCGCCGAACACCCGCTCTGGTCCAGCTTCGTGTGGCGCAACGAGCTCTACGACACCTTCGTCGAGGAGCTCGCCGTACCCTGGGGCGGCCAGATCCTGCTCGGCACCCCGTACCTCAACCTCTGGCTGCGCAGCCTCGGCGCCGACATCGGTCGCGGCGTGTGGTGCGAGACGTACTGGCTTCCCGAGAGCGACCTGGTCACCGTGGAGGCGGGTGCGAACGTCAACCGCGGCACGGTGCTGCAGACCCACCTGTTCCACGACCGGGTCATGCGTCTGGACGCCGTCCGGCTCCGGGCCGGCGCCACCGCCGGCCCGCACTCGATCGTTCTGCCGGGTACCACCGTAGGACCGGGCACCACGATCGGTCCGGCCTCGCTCGTCATGCGCGGCGAGGAGGTCCCGGACGGCACCCGCTGGCTGGGCAACCCGATCGCCGCCTGGCCCACCGAGCACGCCGAACCCGCGGATCCCCGCCCTCGCCGCCTGCCCGGGCCTGATCGCGACCGCGGCCGCGACGGCCGGCCGCTCCGCCTTCACCCCGGTGCGCGCCATCAGCCCGGGCATCGCCGCCACCGGCAACGCGATCACCGCCGCCCTGCTCAAGTCCGCCAGCGGGACGTTCTCTGACCGCGTCACGGCGGCCTTCCTCACCGCGTGGCAGACCTACGGCTTCGCCCTCACCGGCATCGCCGCCGTCCTGCTGCTGGAGAACGCCCTCTGAGGTGTCCCCCCGGTGCGCCGAACTCTTCCGGCAGCCACCTCGTGCGTGCCGGCTGCTCATCCGGGGTGGGCCGGCCCGGGTGGACCCGGGCGGAACGAGCGAAGCCATGAGCAGGCGTCCCAGTCCCGCACGGCCGGGGTGCAACCCGTCGACCGCGAACCGGGTCGGCGTTTCCGACTGCCGGAGCGACGAGGGAGAAGGGAGAGCCCGATGACGGTCGGTTCCAGAGGCAACTGGGCGGCGTACCAGGCCAACGGCGTCACGGTGCACATGAACCTGGACCAGGACCAGGCATCAACAACCGGGAAAACACGGCTACTTGGTTCTCGGACCCCTTGCCCGCGATGGTGTGGGAGACCGTTGCTCTGACGGTCCCGGCGAGCGTGGGTCCGGGATCGTCGACTGGGTCGGGTGACCCTTCTGGCCGGCCGGCCGCGGAAACGGGGCCTCCCCCACAGCTCGTGGAGGTGGCGGACCCGACCGGCCGACAGCCGGGCCGTGTTCGGCAGGCAGGGGCCGGGGGCGGAATCCCTTCACACCCCCGGCCCCTGCCGCCTGGTGGCGTCCGCCTGTGGAGCGGGCAGTGACGACGACCGCGCCCCGGACCGGGTCAGTGGTAGGCGGCGTCCGTGTTCTTGGTCGGGCGCTCCTCCGGCGGCAGCGGCTTCAGCCCGGCCTTCGTCACCGCGACCGCGCGGGCCGCGTGGAACGCCTCGACCGGATCGCCCTGGTCCGCCCAGACCTCGGCGCCGCACCAGCGGCCGATCAGCCGGAACTGCTCGACCGCCGCCTCGTACATCGCGGCCTCGCCGAGGTGGTACGCCAGCAGCTGCCGCAGGCCGGGCAGCTTGTCGTTGCCGGCCGGCACCTCGGCCAGCGCGTCCGCCACCGCCCACAGCCGCTGTCGCGCCTCGGGGCCGATCGGGAGGGCGGAGCGGCGCTCCCGGAGCTCCGACAGGGCGTGCAGGTAGATGCCCGCGAGGGGGCTGCCGACCGGTGCGCCGTCCATGGCGCGCTCGGCGAACTCCATCATCTGCTTGTTGGATCCGAACCACTTGGCGCACCAGTACTGCATGCCCTGCCAGTGGCCCTCGTAGTGGTGCGGGGCTCGGGCGACGAGCCCGGCCCACAGCGGCCGGAAGCGGTCCGGCTGGTACTGCGCGCCGCGCGCCGCCGTCACCATGACCACCCACGGACCGGGGTTCTCCGGCGCCAGTCGGGTCGCCCGCTGCGCCGCCTCGATCGCCGCGGGGAGCAGCGCCCGGAACTCCGCCATCCGCTCCGCCGGTACCTCGCGGGCGTACCCCGAGCCGCGCACCGCCCAGGCGCGGTGCACCATCAGGTCCGCCTCCAGGGTGGCCGCGTCGCAGTCGCCCGGGTCCGCGTCGCGCCACTTCGTCAGCCACGCATCGTCCTCGCGGGCGATCGCCCGCAGCAGCTCGAAGCGGTTCCAGTGCTCGTCCCAGTCGGTGCCGGCCGCCTTGATGTACGCGGCGGCCGCCCGCCAGTCGCCGCCCCAGACGGTGTTCGCCAGCTCCTGCGACTCCTCGCGCGCCCGCTCGCTCTGCGGCGGGCCGGACCGGCGCGCATCCAGCGCCTCACGCGGCACCAGGCCGTACGCGGCGGCGTCGAAGGACACCGGCGCCCGCCGGGCGGGGGCCGACGCCGCCGGGGAGGAACTGCCGCCGGAGCCGCTCCGCATGCTGCGGACCACGGCGAAGATCAGGAAGATGACGAGTGGGGCGATGATGTGTGTCACGCGCGGAGATGATCCCGACTCGAACAGCCGGCGGCAACTGCGTTTCCCGTCCGCCTCTGTGACAGCCCCGCACCGTTGCGACGGACGGCGTTCCCGTGGCGGGGCTGAGCCCGGCGGACGGCCTGTCGGTGGGCATGGCTACTGTTCCTCCCCTGATCAACCGTTCGAGGAGAGGGCGGAGCTGTGCGGCGCTGGGAGTTCGTCGAGGGTGGCTCGGACAAGTTCTGGGAGGCCGCGGTCGACGGTGTTGTGGTGACCGTGCGCTACGGCCGGTCCGGCACCGACGGGCGGGAGCAGAGCAAGGAGTTCCCGACCGCGGAGGCGGCGCAGGCGCACTTCGCCAAGACGGTCGCCGAGAAGGAGCGCAAGGGCTACCGCGAGGCCACCGCCGGTGCGGCGCCCGTCGCCCCGGAGGCCCCGGACTCCCCCGCCGGCGCCCCGAACCCCCCGGACTCACCCGCGACCGCGGACCTCCCGGGCACCGCGGACGCCCCGCTCGACGAGGACACCTTCGTCCTGCCGGACGCCTGGCGGCGGATCCTGGTCCCCCGCCGCGGCGGCGTCGCCCGTGCGACGACCGCGCCGACGCGGAACGCACCGGCGAAGCTCAGCGCCCTGATCGCGGAGCGGGCGGAGTGGGTGGAGCAGGCGCTCGCCTCCTCGCACAGCGATGCCGACCTGGTCGCGGCCGCCCGCACGCACCTGGGCGGCGTCACCGACGCGCGCGGTGCCGCGGTGGTGGCGGCGCTGGTCGCCGACTCCCCGGAGGGCTACCGCCGGGCGGTGGACGGCTGGGTGGTGGAGCACGGCCTGCCGTTCGCGGCCCGGGCGGTGGTCGAGCTGCTGGAGGTCTCGGTGACCTCGGACTCGTCCAACTCGCGCCGGTTCAATCCGCGGGTCAAGGCGGCCGAGCACCGGCACCGGGCGTCGGTGGCGCACCGCCCGGCCCTGGACCGCGTCCGCGCCCTGCTGGCGGTCTGCGACGAGGAGACCCACGCCGCCGTGGTCGAGGCCCTGGCCGGCTGCCGGCGGGAGCTGCCGCGCCTGGTGGCGGCGGTGTACCTGGTGCCGTCCGAGACGGCCTGGGCCGAGGAGTGCGTCCGCGCGTCCGGGGGGCTCGACACGACCGCGTGGTCGATGCTGCTCTGCTCGCTCTCCTCGGCCGAGCCGCTCGAGGAGCTGGACCGCCTGCCGGGCCTCGGCTGGGACGGCTGGTCGGCGGAGGTCATCGCCACCGTCGCGGAGGGGCTCGGCAGTGGCGCCGCGCCGCTGCTGCTGCACGCCCTGGCCCACGACTACCTCTACAGCGACCGGCGCAAGCAGTTGCTGGCCGCGCTCGCCGAGCTGCCGTCCGACGACGCCTTCCGCGGCCTGCTGACCCATCAGGGCGACGACAAGGCGGCCCGCGGGGCCCTGGTGGCGTCGGTCCGCCGCTACCCGCGCCGGGCCGTCCGGCTGCTCTCCGAGGCCGCGGCGACGTCCGCCGATCCGGCCGCCCGGCAGCTCGCCGGCCGGCTCCTCGCCGCACACGTCTCCGCCCACCGTGCGATCGCGCTGGAACTGCTGCCGGAGCTGACGCCGGAGCAGGCCGCCGTCGTGCAGCCGCTCACCGAGGTGGCCGACCGGGTACCGGACGTCCCGGTCGCCTCGCTGCCCGAGCTGTTCACCAGCCCGCCGTGGACCAGGCCGCGCTCCACCGCCAAGCCGCGCGTACTGACCGGCCTCACTGCGCCGAACAGGCCTGACGGGCCGCAGCTGCGCTGGCTGCCGGGCGAGCAGGACGCCTGGGCGATCTCCGAGTCCTGGTACGCGCGCTGGTCGGACGGCGACTGGCAGCGGATCGCCGACACGATGCGGGCCGTGGCCGAGCGGCCCGGCGACCCCCGGCACCACTCCAACCGGCACGAGGAGCTGGGGCTGTTCGCGTACGGCGACGAGGAGCTGGGCCGTCCGCTGATCGCGGGGTGGCGCGGTGGCGATCACATCTGGGACGCCGTCGGCGCGCTGCGCCGGGTCGCCGCCCGCTTCGGGACGGACGCGCTGGAGCCGGTGCTGGCCGCCGCGCAGCACAACCCGGCCGCCCACGCGTCGCTGCTGCTGCCGTACCTGGACGGCCGGGTGGCCGCGACCATGGCGGACTGGCTGGTGCGCCTCAAGTCGGCCGGGGACACCGCCCGTGCCTGGTTCGGCCGGCACGGGCTGGACGCCGCGCGGCTGCTGGTGCCCGCCGCGGTCGGCAAGGTCGGCGCGGCCCGGCGCAGCGCCGAGCACGCCCTGCGGCTGATCACTGCCGCGCACGGCGCCCCGGCGGTGTGCGCGGTCGCCGGTGAGTACGGTCCGGACGCGGCGGAGGTGGTGGACGTGCTGCTGTCCGCCGACCCGCTGGTGAACGCGCTGCCGGCGAAGCTGCCCCGGCCCGGCGACTGGGCGGAGCCGATGATGCTGCCGCAGCTGCTGGTGCGCGGCGGCGGGGGCGCGCTGCCGCCCGAGGCGGTGCGGCACGTGCTCACCGTGCTGGCGCTGTCCAAGCCGGGGGCGTTCTACCCGGGCCTGGAGCAGGTGGCGGAGGTGTGCGAGCCGGAGTCGTTGACGGCCTTCGCCTGGGCGGTGTTCGAGCAGTGGCGGCTGGCCGGCATGCCGTCGCAGGACGGGTGGGCGCTGCACGTGCTCGGCCGGCTCGGCGACGACGGGACGGTCCGCCGGCTGACGCCGGTGCTCCGGGCGTGGCCGGGCGAGGGGGCGCACCACCGGGCGGTGGACGGTCTGGAGGTACTGGCCGCGATCGGCAGCGACGTCGCCCTGCTGCACCTGCACGGCATCGCGCAGCGGGTGAAGTTCAAGGCGCTCAAGGCCCGGGCGCAGGAGAAGATCGCCGAGGTGGCGGCCGGGCTCGGCCTGTCCGGGGAGCAGCTTTCCGACCGCCTGGTGCCGGACTTCGGGCTGGACGCCGACGGCACCACCGTCGTCGACTACGGCACCCGCACGTTCACCGTCGGCTTCGACGAGCAGCTCAAGCCGTACGTGCTGGACGCGGACGGCGCCCGCCGCAAGGACCTGCCGGTGCCGGGGGCGCGGGACGACGCCGAGTTGGCGCCGGCCGAGCGCAAGCGGTTCGCCGCGTTGAAGAAGGACGTCCGCACGGTGGCGGGGGACCAGATCCGCCGGCTGGAGGACGCGATGGTCACCCGGCGGTCGTGGACGGCGGAGGAGTTCGACCAGCTGTTCGTCGGACATCCGCTGCTGTGGCACCTGGTGCGCCGGCTGGTGTGGCTGGCCGAGGCGGACGGCGTCACGACGGCGTTCCGGGTCGCCGAGGACCGCACGCTGGCGGACGTCCGGGACGAGGTGTTCGCGCTGCCGTCGGGGGCGACCGTCCGGCTGGCCCATCCGCTGCTGCTCGGCGACGACCTCGGCGCCTGGTCGGAGCTGTTCGCCGACTACGAGATCCTGCAGCCGTTCCGTCAGCTCGGCCGACAGGTGTACGCGCTGAGCGACGAGGAGCGCGCCGGTCACCGGCTGGCCCGCTTCGAGAACGGTCCGGTGCTGCCGACCGCCCGGCTGGTCGGCATGGAGCGGCGCGGCTGGCAGCGCGGCGCGCCGCAGGACGCGGGTGTGGAGCGCTGGTTGTCCCGCCGGGTGGGCCCCGACCGCTACGTGGTGCTCGCCCCGGAGCACGGCATCGCGGTCGGCATGCACGACGTGTATCCGGAGCAGCGGGTCGAGACCGTGTGGCTCGACATCCGCCCGGGCGACTACTGGTCCCGCGACCGGACGTTCCCGACCTTCGCCGAGCTCGACGCGGTGACCGCCTCCGAGGTGATCGCCGACCTGACCGAGCTGACCGCGCCGTGAACCCGCCCGCCGCCACCGAGAGCTGCACCCCCGCCGACACCTGCACCGACAGCCGCACGGACCACCCCGGGAAGGCCGCCATGACCACCACCGCCGAGGAGCAGCTCCAGCGGCCGCCCGCCGAGGTCCGGTACGCCGAGGAGCTGGCGGCGCTGCGCGCCGAGGACCGCGACCACCGCCCGCCGGGCTGGGAACTGAGCCTGCGCGCGGCCCTGCGGTTCGTCGTCGGCGACGCGGCGGCGGGCATCGCCCGCAAGTTCGTCGGCGATCCGGCGCTGGTCGAGCGCGCCCTGGTGACGCTGGCCACCAACCGCGGCCTGCTGCTGGTCGGCGAGCCGGGCACCGCCAAGTCGCTGCTGTCGGAGCTGATCGCGGCGGCGGTCAGCGGCACCTCCCGGCTGACCGTGCAGGGCGGCGCGGCGACCACCGAGGACCAGATCAAGTACTCGTGGAACTACGCCCTGCTGGTCTCCGAAGGGCCGTCCACCCGCTCGCTGGTGCCCGCGCCGATGCTGCGCGGCATGGCCGAGGGCCGGATCGTCCGGTTCGAGGAGATCACCCGCTGCCCGCTGGAGGTGCAGGACTCCCTGCTGTCCCTGCTGTCCGAGCGGGTGGTCACCGTCCCGGAGCTGGACGGGCCGGAGGGCATGGTCTTCGCCAAGCAGGGCTTCAACGTGATCGCCACCGCCAACACCCGCGACCGCGGCGTGAACGAGATGAGTTCGGCGCTCAAGCGCCGGTTCAACTTCGAGACGGTCTTCCCGATCCCCGACCTGGACACCGAACTCGCCCTGGTCGAGGCCGAGTCCGGGCACCTGCTGCGCCGCTCGGGGGTGGCCGCGGCACCCGACCGGGACCTGCTGGAGGTCCTGGTCACCGCCTTCCGGGAGCTGCGCGCCGCCGAGGGCGGCGACCGCCCGTCCGCGGTGATGAGCACCGCCGAGGCGGTGTCGGTCGCCCACGCGGTCGGGCTGCGTGGCTGGTACCTGCGCGGCGAACCCGGCAACGCGGCCGACCTGGTCTCCAGCCTGGCCGGCACCGCCGCCAAGGACAGCCCGGAGGACCTGGCCCGGCTGCGCCGCTACCTGGAGCAGCGGGTGCCGCGGCGGCGCGGCCCGCACTGGCAGGCCGTGCACGACGCCCGCCACCTGCTGGCCGGCTGATGCCCGCGGTCTTCCTCGGCGTCCGCCACCACTCGCCCGCCTGCGCGCGCCTGGTGGCGGACACCGTCCGCCGGCTGCGGCCCGCGTACGTGCTGGTCGAGGGCCCGGCCGACCTCAACGGCCGGCTGGACGAGCTGGCCCTCGGCCACGACCTGCCGATCGCCGTGTTCGGCCACTACCGCGACGCCGAACGCACCGCCACCACCTGGGCGCCGCTGTGCGACCACTCGCCCGAGTGGGTGGCGCTGCAGGAGGGCCGGGCGGCCGGCGCGGAGGTGCTGTTCGTCGACCTGCCGTCCTGGCACCCGGCGTTCGCACTGCGGGCCAACCGGTACGCCGACGCGGAGGCCCGGTACGCCGAGGCCACCGCCCGGCTGTGCGAGCACTTCGGCACCGGGTCGGTGGACGCGCTGTGGGACGGCCTGTTCGAGGTGGCCCCGCCGGAGGGGCTGGCCGAGCGCCTGGACGCCTACTTCGACCTGGTCCGCGGCGACGCCGAGGCGGACGAGGGCGACCGGGCCCGCGAGGCGTACATGGCGGACTGGGTCCGCGCCGTCCTCGCCGAGGCGGGGACGGCGACCGTGCTGGTCGTCACCGGCGGCTTCCACACACCCGCTCTGCGCACCCTCGCCGCACGGCCCGCCGGGGTGCCCGGCCGGCCCGCGCTGCCCGCGCCGCCGCCCGGCGCCGTCTGCGGCAGCTTCCTGGTGCCGTACTCGTTCCGGCAGCTCGACGCGTTCGCCGGGTACCAGTCCGGCATGCCCTCGCCGGCCTACTACCAGCGGCTGTGGGAGGACGGACCGGAGGCCGCCGCCGACCACCTGCGGCGGTCCGTCGTCACCCGGCTGCGCCGGCGCCGCCACCCGGTCTCCACGGCCGACCTGGTCGCCGCCGCCGCGCTCACCGGCGGCCTCACCGCGCTGCGCGGCCACCCCGTGCCGTCCCGCACCGACGTGCTCGACGGACTGGTCGGCGCACTGGTCAAGGACGACCTGACCCAGCCGCTGCCCTGGTCGGAGCGCGCCCCGCTGGCGCCGGGCAGCCACCCCGTGGTGGTGGAGATGGTCGCGGCCGGCAGCGGCACCCGCACCGGACGGCTGCACCCCGACACGCCCGCCCCGCCGCTGGTCCACGACGCCGCCGCCCGGCTCGCCGCGATCGGCGCCACCGGCACCCGCCCGCTGACCTGCGACCTCACCACCGAGGACGGCCTGACGGCGAGCCGGACGTTGCACCGGCTGCGCGTCCTCGGCGTGCCCGGCCGCCACCGCACCGCCGGACCGGCCCACGGTGCCGACCCGGTCACCACCGAACACTGGGAGGCCGGACCGGAGGCCGGCCGGGACGCCGCCCTGATCGAGGCCGGCGCGTACGGCGCCACCCTCGGCGAGGCCGCCGCGACCGTCCTCGCCGAACGCGCCCGCACCACCGGATCCGCCGACGCCGGACTCGCCGCCCTGCTGTTCGACACCGTCCTGTGCGGCGCCACCGCCCTCACGGACCGGCTGCTGACCACGCTCACCGCCACCGTCGCCCGCCACCCGGACCCGGGCGCGCTCGGCGCCGTGCTCGCCACCGCACTCGGCCTGTGGCGGCACGACCGCGTGTACGGCACCGCCCGCAGCCCGCTGCTCGCGGCCGTCCTGGAAGGCGCCGTCAGCCGCATCCTGTGGCTGGTCGAGGGCACCCACGGCCGCTCCGGCGCCGACCCGGCCCGGCTCACCGCCCTGGCCGCCGTCCGTGACGCGCTCCGCCACGCCCCCGAGCAGCTCACCGCCACCCCGGCCGACACCGCCGCGCTCGCGCTCCGCATCACCCGCGACCCCCACGCCCCCGCCGACCTCCGCGGCGCCGCCCACGGCCTCCACCTCACCCTCGCCACCACGGCCACACCGACGACCGCCGCCCTCAACGCCGCAGGCGACCCGCGCACTCCGGCCGGCCCCCGGGCCGCCGGCGCCCCGAGCCCTCTCGACCTCCCCACCGCCGCCCTGAACGCCGCAGGCGACCCGCGCTCGCTCGGCGACTGGCTGGGCGGCCTGTTCGCCCTCGCCCGCGAGGAGGTCACCGCCGATTCCGGCAACGGCTCGCTGCTGGCCGTCCTGGACTCCGTCCTCGCCGAGCTCACCGACGCCGAGTTCCTGATCGCCCTGCCGGCCCTGCGCCAGGCGTTCGCCTGGTTCCCGCCGCGCGAGCGCGAGCGGATCGCCCGTCGGCTGATCGAGCGCCGCGGTCTGCGCGGCTCCGGGCGCGGTCTGCTCCGCACCACCGCCGACCCCCTGCACCTGGCCGCCGCCCGCGCCCTGGAGGAGAACGTGACCGCCCTGCTCGACCGCCACGGCCTGCGGAGCGCCCGGTGACCCCGCCCGACCCGACCGCCGAGTCGGCCGCCGGGCCGGCCGCCGATCCGATGGCCGAGCTTGCCCCGGACCCGGCCCTGGAGCGCTGGCGCCTGGTCCTCGGCTCCCCCGCCGAACCGTGGACCGGCCGCCCGAGCGCCGACGGCGCCGCCCGCGACGCCGCCCTGGAGTGGCTCTACGGCCGCGACCAGGACCTCGACCGCCGCGGTGTCCGCAGCGCCGGACTGGAGCCGTCCCGGGTGACCGCGGTCGACTGGCTGGACGACATCCACCGCCTCTTCCCCCGCGAGACAATCGAGCGGCTGGAGCGCGACGCGGTCGAGCAGTACGGCATCGACGAGATCGTCACCGATCCGACGGTGCTGGAGCGGGTCGAGCCGAGCCCCGCCCTGCTGCGCGCGGTGCTCCGCACCAAGCACCTGATGAACGATCAACTGCTCGGCCAGGCCCGCCGGATCGTGGCCGCGGTGGTACGGCAGCTGATGGAGCGGCTCACCCCGGAGCTGCGCCAGGCGTTCACCGGTGCCCGGTCGGCGCGCCCCAGCCGGCGCCCGCTGGCCCGCGACTTCGACTTCCGCCGGACCGTGCGGGCCAACCTCGGGCGTTACCGTCCCGCCGAGCGGCGGATCCTGATCGAGCGCCCGCACTTCCACTCCCGCACCCGCCGGCACCTGGAGCAGTGGCAGTTGATCCTGCTGGTCGACCAGTCGGGATCGATGGTGGGTTCGGTGATCCACTCCGCGGTGACCGCGGCCTGCCTGTGGAACCTGCCGGGGCTGAAGACCCATCTGGTCGCCTTCGACACCCAGGTCGTGGACCTCACCTCCGACGTGACCGACCCGGTGGAGCTGCTGATGCGGGTCCAGCTCGGCGGTGGCACCGACATCGCCCGCGCGGTCGACTACGCGGCCGGCCTGGTGGAGAACCCGCGGCGCACGATCCTCGCGGTGATCAGCGACTTCTACGAGGGCGGCGACCGGTACCGGCTGCTGCGCACCGTCCGCTCCCTGACCGGGCAGGGCGCCACGGTGCTGGGCCTGGCCGCGCTGGACGAGGAGGCGGCCCCGGCGTACGACCGCGAGCTCGCCGGGCTGCTCGCCGACGCCGGCGCGCACGTCGGGGCGATGACACCGGGGATGCTGGCCGAGTTCGTCGCCGAGAGGCTCGGCCGGTGAGCGCCGGGACCCGCCCCGACCTGCTGGCCCTGGACGCGGAGACGCTGACCGCCCTCGCCAACCGCGGCCTGGTCAAGCGCGCCGCCCGGGAGGTCGACGCCGGGGACGGGCCGGTGCCCGCGCTCGACCCCGACGGCACGCTGCGCGGCACCTGCCCCGACGGCAGCACCGTCGCCCTGCCGCCCGGCACCGGGCTGGACGGCGGCAGCTGCAGCTGCGGCGCACCCGGCGTGTGCCGCCACCGGATCGCCCTGGTCCTCGCCCACCAACGCACCGCCGCCGGCGGCCCCGACAGCTCCCCGGGGCCGGGCGCCCCCGACAGCTCTCCCGGGCCCGGCGCCCCCGAGAGTTCCCAGGAGCCCGGAACCCCTGCCTGGTCCCCCGGCGCGCTCGACGACGAGGCCCTGACGGCCGCCGTCGGTGCCCGCGCCGTGGCCGTCGCCCGCCGCACCCTGGAACGCGGCTACACCGCCCGGCTGCACCACGCGCGCCCGGACGCCCCGCAGCCGGTCGCCGAACTCGCCGCCTGCACGGTCCGCTTCCCCGTCCCCGGCGAGCTGGGCTTCGCGGTCACCGACGCCGCGCAGGACCGCCGCGGCGAGATGATCGCCCTCGCGGTCTGGGCCTTCCGCGCCGCCGACGGCCGACCGACCGTCACCCTCGGCGGCCGCTCCGAACCCGCCCCGGACACCCCGCCGGTCCTGGACGCCGCGCAGCGCTCCGCCCTGGACACCGCGCTCGGCCTCACCCGCGAGCTGCTGCTCGACGGCGCCGTGCACGCCGGGCCGGTCCTCGCCGCCGCCTTCCACCGGGTCCGTGACGAGCTCGCCGCCCGGTCCCTGCACTGGCCGGCCGGCGTGCTCGCCGACCTGATCGGCCAGCTCGACGCGTACGCGGCCCGGGCCGCCGACCACCGGCCCGAGGAGACGGCCCTGCTCCTGGCCGAACTGCACGCCCGCCACCGCGCCACCGCACATCCCGGGGCTTCGCCGTCCGAGGTGCTGGGCGTTCGGGAGACCGCCGAGACGCCGCTGCGCCGGGTCCGTCTCACCGCACTGGGCTGCCGGGTGCACGGCACCGCGACGGCCCGCTCCGCCGAGGTCTACCTCGCCCACCCGGCCGCCGGGACGGTCCTGGTGCTGCGCCGCAGCTGGGACCTGCCCGCGGACGGCACCACGCCCACGGGGCACGCGCTGGGCGCCCGCCGGGTCGCCGGCCACCGCCTGGCCGCTCTCGCCACCGGGAACGTGGTCAGCGAGAGCGCGGTCCGCAGCGCCGCCCGCGAGCTGGGCCTCGGCCGCGGGCGGATCGCCGCCACCACCGTCTCCCCGGTCGGCACCGCGTGGACCGACCTGCCCGCCCCGCTGCTGCTCACCGACCTGGACGCCCGACTGCGCAGTCTGGAGGGCCGACCTCCGCGGCTGATCCGGGCAAGGATCGCCGCCGAGTCCGTGCACGTGGTGGAGCTCTCCGCCGTCGAGGACGTCCGCTACGACGCGGCCGAGCAGCGCCTGGAGGCCACCGTCCGGGACGCCGCCGGCAACCCGGCCACCCTCGCCGCCACCTACGACCCGGCCTGTCCCGGCGCCCTCGACGCGCTCGCCGCGGCCCTCGCCTCCGGCACCGTCACCCACGTCAGCGCCACCGTCGGACGCGTCGCCGGCCGTACCGTGCTGGAGCCCGTGGCACTGCTCGCGGGCACCGCCGTGGTCGTCCCCGACCTGGCGCCCGGCGGCGGCTCCGGCACCCTCGCCCCCGCCGCAGCACCGGCGGCCGACCCGGTCGCCGCCCGCCTCGCCGAGGCCCTCGCCGCGCTCGCCGACACCGCCCACCGCGGACTGCGCCACCCGCACGGTCCCGCCCTCTCCCGTCTGGAGCGCACCGCCGACCGGCTGGGCCGCGGCGGCCTGGCCACCACTGCCGAACTGCTGCGCGCCCTCGCCCACGCGCTGCGCAGCGGCGCCCTGGAGGCCGCCGTCCGCGGCTGGGCGGACGCCGCCGTCCGGGTCGCCGTCGCGACCGAGGCGCACCGGGAGGCCGTCCGCCACGGGTGAGTCGGTGCGGGTGAGTCGGTGCGGGTGAGTCGGGGGCAGCGCCCACCGTGCGGCGGAGCAGCCCTGCCGTCGGCGGACCGTCAGAGACCGTCCGGTGCCACGGCGGCCTCGCGGACGGGCCGGTGGCGCAGCAGGGTCACCCGGTCGTCGAGGTCCCGGGACTCGACGAGGCCGAGGCCGAAGCGCTGCTGCGGGCTGCGTGCGTGCCCGGGACGTCTTCACCGACCGCCGTCCCGACTGCGAGGTCGAGATCCGCGAGATCCAGTTCAACGGCCCCTACGGACCGCTGCGAACGGGCGAGGTGGACCTGCAGATCAGCGAGTTCCCGGTCCGGGAACCGGACCTGACGCAGGGGCCGGTGCTGTTCGAAGAACCCAGGGCGCTGCTCGTGCCCTCCACCCACCCGCCGGCGGGACGGGAGAGCGTCTGCCCGGCGGACCTCGCGTCCGCCCCGCTCATCACCTTCACCGCCGAGTTCCCCGTCTACCGGCTGGACCTCCACCTGCCCGCCCGCACACCCGGCGGGCGACCGATCGCCCGCGGCCCGGTCGTGCGCTACTGGCCCGCTGATCAAGGGATACGAGTACGGGCCGCTGGTCGCGGGTGAGCGGCTGCCGAGCGCGCCGGGTTCTGGTCGAATCACCTGCTGGCCATGTGCCGGTTCAGCTCGGGTGAAGCCCGGCCAGTGCCCGAGTGGTTCGGTGACGACGGTGCGGACACGGACGCACTGTCCGAGGTGCTCCTGGACGACCGGGCGTGGCCGGCGTTCCGTGTGCCGTTCCAGGGCGGCCACAGCACCGTCGTCGTCCACCGGAAACTCATCGGCGACTTCGGGATCGACTACCTGCTGACCCGACCGAACTGGCCTCGCGCGGAGGCCCTGTCCAGCTACGACGGCGACTGGTACGGCCCGGGCCTGTCCTGGCGCGACATCGCATGCATCGCCGGGACGCCGGACCCGACCGCTCCCGGCGTGCACGACACTGCGGCCCGACTCCTGCTCCTGCTGCCACTGCTCGCCGACGACGAACTGCCGCCGGAAGCGCCGGCCCGGGTGAACGCCGCTCTCACCGCCATCGGAGCACCCGAGGACTCCGCCCGGAACACGGCTGACCACATCCTTCGGAACCGACGGCCCGCAGCCAGGTGCCACGGTGGCGCCGACTCCCCCCTGAGCGGTGGCAGCCATCGGCACACCGAGCCGGATCCGAAGGAATCGGCGGTGTTGTGGGCACTCAACCTCACTCGATCCCGGAGCGATGCGCTGGCCGGCGCCCTCGGGAGTGGGCCTCTGCCGGCGTCCGCGTCTTGAGGGCCGCGGTCGGGTCCTGAAGCATCGACTGATCACAGCTGGGATGACCTCGCCAATGGGTGGTGTCATCACGGCGTCGGAACCGTCCTGGACAACCCCGTTCGCTGGGCTGAGCCCGCGCGACCTCCACAAGCTGATCACGATGCTCCGCCGCGAGGACGCCGACGCAGTGCGCAGAGGCCGACCATGAAGCCTGCCGCTGGAGGACCGCGGTGATCTCGATCGTCGGTCACCTCGCCGAGCCGTCCCTGCGTGGACGGGTGTCGGTCGGCGGCAGCGGGCCGAGGCCGCGTGGTCCGTGCGGTGTGCGGGTGGCGCTGAGGGGCCGGGCGGGTGATGTTCCGGGGTGTCGGCCGGGCCGCGGCCGCGGGGTGTGCGAACGCTGGGAGGGCGGTGCCCCGGGGTGCCGGCCGTCCGATCGCCGACCCTCTCGGGGAGTGCTCCGCCATGTCCGTCGCCCACCGGATCCTGCAGTTACTCCTCGCCCTCGCCTGCGCCACCGGGCTGTGGACCGCGACCACCGCCACCGGCCACGCCGCACCCGGCGCACCCGCCGCGGGCAGCACCGCCGTCCATGGCGTCGACTGGGACCGCATCGCGGCCTGCGAGAGCGGCGGACGCTGGCAGGCCGACACCGGCAACGGCTACTACGGCGGCCTCCAGTTCGACCGGGCCACCTGGCGCGCCAACGGCGGCACCGCCTACGCGCCCCGCCCCGACCTCGCCACCCGCGAGCAGCAGATCGCCGTCGCCGAACACCTCGCCGCCCGCCGCGGCCTCACTCCCTGGCCCGCCTGCGGCACCCGCGCCGGCGGACGACTCGCCGCGGCCCACCACGCGGTGCCCGCGCCCCGGCCGGCCCAGCAGCCCGCCGCCGAACCGGACACGGCCACCGGACCCGCCCCGGCGGACACCGCCACCGTCGTGGTCCAGGACGGCGACACCCTCGACGCCATCGCCCAGGCACAGCAGGTGGACGGCGGCTGGCCCGCCCTCTACCAGGCCAACCACGACACCATCGGCGACGACCCCGACCTCATCCTGACCGGACAGACCCTGCGACTGCCCTGACGGTCCGATTCGGGCGCACGGCAGGCCGAGGACGTCCGCAAGAACGTCGGGTCGGCTCCGGAGCACCCCATGTTCTCGGGCCGCGGGAAATCCTCCTCCTCAGGCAACCGGCCAAATTGTCATGGCGTCTTCACTTTCAACAGCATGCAGCTGGACCGACCCTGATGGTTCGTCGGCTTTTCTGACGATCCGGGGGATCCATGCGTTCGCGTTCTCTGTCGACGATTCCGTTTCCGTGCTGCTGGCCGGGCTCGGTCTGACGGCCTGCGGTTCCGGCTCGGCGACCGATCCGCCGAAGGCCGCCGGGGCCGCGCCGGTGTCCGTCGCACCGGTGTCCGTCGCGCCGATCGTGGACCGGTCCGAACCTCGGGCCTCCGTCTCGCCCCCCTGCCGGGACCACGGCGGCGGCGGGTTCCGGCGGCTCGCAGACCCTGCCCAGGTGCTTCGCGCAGGATCTGCGGTGGACGGTCGTCCGCCTCACCGGGGCAGCCGCCGACGAGAAGGATCCGGCGAACGCCGAACTCGTCGCCGTCGACTCCGGCTCCGGCTCCGGCTCCGGCTCCCACGGCTGCGTCCTGGCCGGGTACCCGACGCTCGAGTTCCACCTTGGCAAGGGGCCGGAGGCCACGGGGGTGGGCAAGGGCAGTCCTGCGCCGGTGACGCTGGGCGTGGGCAAGAAGGCGGTGATCGCCCTGCGCTACTCCGAGTTCAACGGCAAGGGGCCGGACACCGGCACCTGCGTGCTCGTCACGGCCGGGGCCGCCGACGTGGTCGCGCCGGGTGACAGCACCGAAGCCGGGCCCCGGTGGTGGACCGCGCCGGCAGGCCGACGCAGGTCACCATCTGCGGCGACGAGGTCCGGATGAGCCCGCCCGTCGTCCGGTAGGGCCGCCGCAACCGGTGCGAAGCCGGGGGTCGGGCAGGGTCCACTGCCGGCTGGTGAGACCGCTGCAGTCCCAGATGCCCAGGACATCGGCTGCCCCGGAAACCCCGGAACTCGCCGACGCACTCCCCACGGGGCGACCCCGACCCCCGGCACCCGGCCGGCCCGCCGGCTGATCCGACCTGTGACCCACACGGCCCAGCCCGACGCCGTACGACGGTCGTCCGTACGGCGGGGTCGTCCGTACGGAGCGCATCAGGGTGGCGAAAGGCCGTCAGCCGATCCGTTCGGCCAGGGCGAGCAGGATGCCCGAGGGGCCGCGGAGGTAGCAGAGGCGGTAGACGTCCTCGTACCGCGCCACCTCGCCGATGAGTTCGGCGCCGTGGAGGCGGAGGCGGGCGACGGTGTCGTCGATGTCGTCGACGGCGAACATCACCCGGTGCAGGCCCAGCGTGTTCGGCGGCGGGTTGTGCGATCCGTCGCGGATCGCCGCGGGGGCGTGGTACTGCGCGAGCTCCAGCTTGCCGTGGCCGTCCGGGGTCCGCATCATCGCGATCTCGCTGCGGACCCCGTCGAGTCCGACGGCCTGGTCCGCGAAGAGGCCCTCGATCCGCGCCCTGCCCTCGACCTCCATGCCCAGTTCCGTGAAGAAGGCGACGGCGGCGTCCAGGTCGTCGACGACGATGCCGACGTTGTCCATCCGCTGGAGCGGCATGACGGTCTCCCTCTGCGTTGCGCGGTCCTCTGCGGAGTGCAGCCCTGCAACGACCGTCAGAGCCGGTACCGGGCCTCGCAGTGATGGCAGTGGAACACGGCCACCGGCTCACCGGAACGGGATTGCAGTACGACCCACCCGAACGAGACCGCGGACAGCGTCCCGAGGACGAACGCGACCGCCGCCCCCGTCGGACGGCCCGTCAGCAGCAGCTCGACGGCAAGGACGACGAGCACCCCGGCCGCCAGGAGCCGCCCGGGACCACGGCTGCGGGCCACGGTCCGGTACCGCTCGCGCACCACCGTGAAGTCCGCCGTCTCCTCGCACCGCGAACACCCCGACCCCGGAGCCTCGCAGGCCTGCACCGTCTCGCCCCACACCTCGTCCGCCACCCGGCCAGCCTAGGGTTGCGTCCGGGCCGCGGGAACGGCGAGCGGACGACCCGTTCAAGAACTGCCTTTCCCCCACACACCGTGAGTGACGGGATGCCGGGGTGCGGCGACGGCCCGGCCGCACCCACCTGCACCCGGCGGGTTCCCCCGCTCCGAAGCGCCCGGCCGCGCTGCTCGGCGAGTGTTACGTTAGCGAGCCTAAGTAAAAGACATGAGGAGACCGTCCATGGCAGAGCGTCAGGCCCGCAGGCCCCGGAAGCCGCACACCGCGCACGTCGTCCGCACCGAGCGGATCACCCCCCACATGCAGCGCGTCGTGCTCGGCGGCGACGGCCTCGCCGCGTTCCCGGCCGGCGCCTTCACCGACCACTACGTGAAGGTGCTGTTCGGCGCCGAGGGCGTGACCTATCCCGAGCCGTTCGACCTGGAGCGGATCCGCGAGGAGTTCCCGCGCGAGCAGTGGCCGGTGACCCGGACGTACACCGTCCGCGCCTGGAACCCCGAACTGCGCGAGCTCACCCTCGACTTCGTCGTCCACGGCGACGAGGGCCTCGCCGGTCCCTGGGCGGTGCGCGCCCGACCGGGCGAGACCGTCCGGTTCATGGGCCCCGGCGGCGGCTACGCGCCCGACACCACCGCCGACTGGCACCTGCTGGCCGGCGACGAGAGCGCCCTGCCCGCCATCGCCGCGGCCCTGGAGGCACTGCCGGCCGACGCCGAGGTCCGCGCGTTCGTCGAGGTGGCCGGCCCCGAGGAGGAGCAGAAGTTCGACTCCGCCGCGGAGGTCGTCTGGCTGCACCGCGGCGACCGCCCCGTCGGCGAACTGCTCGTCGAGGCCGTCCGCGCGCTGGAGTTCCCCGCGGGCCGGGTGCACGCCTTCGTCCACGGCGAGGCCGGCTTCGTCAAGGAACTCCGGGCGCTCCTGCGCGTGGACCTCGGGATCCCCCGCGAGGACCTCTCCGTCTCCGGCTACTGGCGGCTCGGCCACAACGAGGACGGTTGGCAGGCCTCCAAGCGCGAGTGGAACGCCCAGGTCGAGGCGGAGCAGGAGGGCCCCGCCTCCTGAGCCCGGCTCCCCCGTCGCGGAACGGCATCGGCTCCCGCCGCGCGTGATCAGCGCGACGGGAGCCGACGGCACGACCGCGGGTGCCGTCGGGCTGTCAGGTTCCGCGCAGGAACGCCGTCACGGTCGCCGCGTACTCCCGGGGGTGCGTCACATGGGGGATGTGGCCCGCGCCCCGGAAGGTGTTGCGCTGCGCCCGCGGCAGGGCCGCGGCCAGGCGGTCCAGCACGGCGCCGAACCACGCCGGGCTCTCGGTGCCGCTGCTGAGCAGCACCGGGGCCGTGCAGGCAGCGAGTCCGTGGACGTCCAGGGTGGCCCAGTCCGGGTCGTCCTGTTCGTCGAGCCAGGTCTGCGCGTGGGTGACGAAGGTGTCCCGGAGCGGTTCGGGCATCGCCTCCCAGGCGCCGGGGCCGAGCGCGATCCGCTCGACGAAGACCTTCGCGCCGGCGGCGTCCTCGCCCTCGCGCACCAGCCGTCTGGCCTCCTCGACGGCCGCCGTCACCGTCCGCATCTCCGCCACCGCGGCGGGGTCGTCGAGGACGAGTCCGGCCAGCGGGGGTTCGTGCAGGACGATGCGCCGGAACAGCTCGGGGCGGCGGGCGGCCAGACCCGCCGTGATCGATGCTCCGAAGGAGTTCGCCGCCACGTCGGCGGGTGCCGGGCCGAGGGCCTCGATCAGTGCTGCCAGGTCGTCCTCGTCCTGCCGCCGGGTGCCGGGGCCGGGTACCCGCTCGCTGCGGCCGTGGCCGCGCCGGTCGTACGCCACCACGCGGAACGCCGCCTTCAGGTCGGCGTCGACGGCGGGCCCCCACGAGCGGTGGTCGTTCCACGAGCCGTGCACCAGCACCAGCGGCTCGCCCTCGCCGGTCTCCTCGTAGTGCAGCAGCACATCACCGGCGCGGACCTCAGCCATGGCGACACCCTTTCGAGGCGGGCTCCGGGTCTCCTCGGTCTCGGCGCGACCCTGGTGCAAGCGTTCCACGGGCACGTCCTCCCCCGGCGGACGCGACACGGGCGTGGCGGGGGCGTCGGTGGGGGTCGTTAGGCTGCACGGGCCGTTTGAACGATCATCACGGGGGCGTGCCATGGGCTGGGAGATCACTGCGCAGGGGTACTCCGCGCGACTGGAGAACGGGCGGGTGGTCCACCGCAACGATCGCGGGCGGGTGCTGAAGAAGGTGCCGCCCCCGCTGGTCGGTCATCCGGGCCTGCTCCGGCTGCTCGCCCTCGCGGACGGTGTCGCGGCACACCGCCGGACGTGCCGTCAGATGGCCGAGCGCCTGGTGCAGGAGGCGGTCGCCGTGCCGGCCCACGTGGTGGAGCTGCTCGCCGCGGACTCCGCGTGGAAGGAGGCGGTGGCGCAGGCCGGGCTCGTTCCCGCTGCCGCCGGGAGCCCGGGGCAGGAGGGCGAGGACCTGCTGCTGGCCCGCCGCTACCGCCATCCCGCACTGCCGGACGAGGAGCGGATCCTGCTCACCACCGCCGACGCGGTCCGGCACCGCGACGAGCTGATGGTCCACCTGGGCTGGGAGCCGGTCGACACCCGGCCGACCGGGCTGCCGGGCCCCGGGGCCGTGCCCTTCCCCGAGTCCGCGCTGGCCGAGCATCCCGCGCGGACGGACGAGGTGCTGCACCACGTGGAGCGCCTGGAGCAGGTCACCTCGGCCTGGCAGGTGTTCATCAAACGCGACGTGGACGCCGTGCTGAAGGAGATCGCCGGCGGCCGGCCCGCCCTGCTGCGCTGCTTCCTGGACGGCGTCGCCGACCAGTGCCTGCGCCACGGCGGCGAACCGAGCGACGCGGCAGCCTGGTTCGGCCGGGCGAGGGCTGCCGAGCGCAGCGCCGGCGAGCACGTCGACCAGCAGTGGCTGGACGCCCGCTACGCCGCGGTGGACGCCGCCGGTGCACTCACCGACACCGCCTTCCGCGAGCGGATCAAGCAGGTCACCGCGCGCGGCGCCGACCCGGAGGCGGCCCGCCGCGTCCTCGCCCTGCTCGGCGACCGGACGGTCCGCGAGGGCGAGCGCCCCCGGCTGGTCGCGGACGTCGTGCGCACCGCCAGGGCCGCCGGGTGCGACCCCGACCGTGAACTCGCCCGGCTGGCCGCACGGCTGCTGCCCGCCCGCGACCTGCGGAGCGACGCCGCCCGCGAGTTCTGGACGGCCCTGCTCGCCGCACCCGCCTGGGACCTCGTCCTCGCCGAACTCCCCGGCCTCGCCCACGAGGTGGTCGCCGCCGGGCCGCAGCCCGGGATGCTGGGCCCGGACCTCGCCCTGCGCTACCTGGAGCGGACCGGCGCGCTGGCCCTGCTCACCGGACCGGCCGGCGCCGACGGGGCGGCGCCCGGCACGGCCGCCGACTGGTTGCGCCGCCTGGCCGGCCTGGCCGACCGTTCGTACCACCGGGTGTCCGGACCGGGGCTGCTCCGGCTCACCGAGGTGCTGGCGCCGCGGATCGCGGCCGACGGCGTGCCGGTGGACCTGCCCTACTCCGGCCGGCGGGACCGGAACCGGCGGACCCTCGGGACCGTCCGGCTGGACGTCCTCGACGTGCTGCTGGCCGCGGGCGCGCCCGTCGCCGACCCGCCGCCGCTGCTCGGCGACCCGTACCTGCACCACCTCGCCGTCGCGCCGCGCCCCGGACTGCACGCCCTGACCGCCGACCCGCGGTTCGCCCGCGAGATCCGGGCACTGCTGCGGGCCGAGTTCGAACTGACCAACGGCGGCGACTCGAACAACCTCTGGTACCAGCCGCACGACCCCAAGGGCTGGGCGAACGTGCCCGGTCTGGTGGACACCGACCTCGGCCGGTCCACCCTCGCGGAGTGGTGCGACGAGGAACTCGCCGAGCTGCCCGTCCTCGACCTGGACGGGCTGGCGCTGATGCTCGCCCGCTTCATGCACGTCGGCGCCGCCGCCGCACTCCTCGCCGCCACCGGCCGGGCCGAACGGCTCGCCGCCGTGGACGTCGCCGGGCTGCTGCTGGCCGCCGTGGCCGGAGCGGCACCCGGGCACGGCCTCGACCGGGCGGGCGCCGAACGCCTGCTGCAGGGGGTCGAGGCGTCCTCCGTCTTCCGGGACGGCGTCGCGCTCCCGGTCCGCCGGCAGATCGGCCGGCTCCTGGAGATCGAGGAGGACGAGGTCGGCACCGAGTTCGCCCGACTGGTGCAGATCGCCGCGAACTGCCGCAACGGGGTCGCCCACCTCCTGCCGCTGCTGACCCCCGAGGCCGCCGCGACGCCCGGCCCCGCCGGCGACACGGACACCAGCACCGCCACGGACGTCGACACCGGTGCAGCCACCGGCACCCGCACCGGCACCGGCACGGTCGGGTCCCGGGCCGCGGCCCGGGACCGGCCGGCCGTCGTGCCGGCCCGCGTCCGGCTGGGCCGACTGCTGCACGCGGCCGCCGACGGCGCACCGTGGAACGGCGACCTCGACCAGCCGAGCGCGATCGTCCCGGGCGTGACCGCCGCCTTCCCCTACCTGGTCGTCGACCCGCAGACCGAACTGCTGCGCGGCGACACCGTGACCGGCACCCGCCTGCGCGAGTACGCCGACCTCCCGTTCGTCGCCGAACGGGGGCCGGGCCGCTGGCGCACCGTCTCGGTCACGCAGCCGGGCAGGACGCCCGCTCCCCCGGTCGGCCACGTCTACCGCACCGCGCTCTCGACCGCCGTGGTGCTCCACAGCACCTTCAACCGCTCCCAGCTGCTGGAGTACGCGCCCTCGGGCACCTTTCCGGAGGACAGCGCGCTGGCCGCCGCCGGCTACCGGGTGGAGACCGGGCACGACCTGGTGCCGGTGGCCGACGCCCGCTGGCTGCACGCCTACCTCGAACTGCTCGCCGAGCGGGGGCCGCTGCCCGCCCGCCCCGACACCGTCCGGGAACTCGCGCAGCGGCTCACGCTGACGGCCGACGAGGCCGGCGCGCTGCTCGCCGTCCGCAAGCACCACCGGGACCACCCGACCGCCGCCGAGAAGGAGATCGCCGGCCGGATCGGGTACGACGCCCTCCGGGAGATCAGGAGCCGGCTGCTGCCGGACGACCCGGAACGGCTGTGGACGCACGGTCCGGACCTCGATCGGGCCGTGGCCGGGTGGTACGAGCGCTTCGGCACGCCCCCGGTCGGCGCCGGGCTGATGGCCGACGCCGGACGCGAGCTCCGCTTCCCCAAGGGCGACTGGGCCCCCGCCGGTCCCGGCCCCGAGGTGGACCCGGGGCCGGCCGGGCTCCGCCGGCGCCGCCGGCAGCTGGACGCCCTCCTGGCCGCCGCCCTCGCCCCGGCGTCGGGCCCCGACCGCGCGCCCGCACCGTACGCCTCGCCCTGCGCGATGGCGTGGCTGGCCTACCGCACGCCCGTCGGCCACCCGCTGCGGCCCGCTCTCGCCGAGGCGGCCCTCCGCACGGCCGCCGAGGCGTCGGCCGGTGGCGGTGCGGCGGCGTGGCGGGTGTTCTCCGCCGACCGGCGGGCGGCCGTGGGCGAGCCGCCGTCCCCGCTCGCGCTGGCCGGTCTGACCGGCGTCGAGGTGGTGGACGACCCGGCCCGGCGGCAGTGGCACGTCCTGGTGCGCCCGGAGCTGCTCGACGGTGCGGACGACCCGGTGCTCGACGCGCTCGACGACTACTACGACCGTCTCCAGCCGTCGCAGGCCCTGCCCTCGGGCTCCGGGCTGCCCGCCCTCACCGATCTGCGCATCCTGCTCTCCGGTGACCTCGACACGCTCGGCCGGCACCTGGCGGCCGACGCCGACCGCACCCCCGGCTGGGAGCAGGACCCGCGGCGCAGCGCGCCGGAGGTCGTCGCCGCGTGCGCCGCCGCCCTCGGCGTCACGGCGGACGCGGCGGCGCTCCATCTGATGCTGCTGACTCTGCCCGATCCCACCGACCGCCGGGTGCGGCGGTGGACGGGCTGGTCGCCGGCCGCGCTGAAGGCCGCACAGCAGCAGGTCCGCGGCACCGGGCTCGTCGTGGAGGCCCGCCGTTCCCGTGCCGGGCGCAGCCTGTTCCTCCCCGGCCCGTGGCTGGAGTTGAAGGTGCCGCGGCTGCCGGTCGAGGCCGGGAAGCGTGCCCTGCTGCCCGCCGACCCCACCCGGGCGAGCGGCGTGCACACGGCGGTGGTGCCGTCCCGCCCGCTGCCCGTCCTGTTCGCCGACGCCTGGCGGTCGGCCGACCCGGCGAAGGAGGAGCCCGGTCATGTCCGATGAGTTCCGCAGCGGTGGTCCGGTCGACGAAGTCGCGCCGGTGGACGGGCGGTTGACCGATCCGGGGTGGCTGGTGACGGCCGCGCCGGAGCAGGTCGCGGCGGCACTGGACGGGGCCGTCGGGCCTCGGGAGGTGGCGGCGGCCGCCGTGTACCGGGCGTCGGGGCATGTGCACCGTGACGCCGGTCCGGTGGTACGGCGGCAGGTGCTGGCGCTGGACGCGGCACGGTACGGCGACCGGGAGCTGCTGACCGGTCTCACCGAGGTGCAGGTCCGTCAGGAGGCGGACGGCCCCTGGACGGTGCAGTGGGCGACCGGCACCGGCCTGGACTCCCGGCTGCGGCACGCACTGCCCGCGCCGGCCGGGGTGACCGCGGTGGCGACCGTGGTCGTGGAGGGGCGTGGACTCGCCGTCGCGGGCTGCGCGGACGGCACGCTGCTCTGGTGGGATCCGGTCACGGGCGGGCAGCTCGGCCGGGCCGCGACCGGCCACCCCGGCGGGGTGCGCCGTCTGGCGACGGCGGTGGTGGACGGGCGGCCCGTGGCCGTCACCGTCGGTTCCGACGGGACGGTCCTGGTGTGGGACCTCGACGAGGGGGAGCCGGTCGGCGAGTACCGCGCCGGCGGTGACGACCGGATCTTCACGCTGGCCACCGCACGGGTCGGGGGTCGGCCCGTCCTGGTGGCCGGCAGCACCGACGGCGTGGTGAGGGTGTGGGACCTGGCCGCCCTCGCCCGCGCGGACGCGCTCCTGACCATCCGCACCGGCCGTGTGCCGGCGCTGGCGACGGCGGTGGTGGACGGCCGGCCCGTCGCCGTCACCGGCCACGCCGAAGGCGCCGTCCGCAGGTGGGACCTGGTCACGGGACGGGAGTTCCGCGCCGGGGGCGACGGCGCGGAGGATTCCGGGCCCCTCGCCGATCCGCCGTCCGACCTGCCGGCGGCCGCGGAGGGCGGCGCCGGTGACGACGACGGTGACGACGGGTTCCGCCGCTGCATCACCCTGGAGGTCAACGCCATGACGCACCTCCTGGCGACGGACCCGGTGGTCGAGTGCCCGGTGGCGATCAGCGCCGACGCCTACGAGACGTACGTCTGGGACCTGGCCACGGGCGAGCAGCGGGGCGGGGACGCTCCGGGGTTCGCGGAGGCGGCGGCGCTGGCGGTGCTCGACGGCCGCCCCACCGCCCTCGTCGGGTTCGACCGCGGGCGGGTCGCGGTCTTGGACCTGTCCGCCCGCAGGCGTCCGTACCGGCCGCTGACCGGCCACGAGGAGACCGTCCGGGGTGCGGCGGCGGTGGCGGTGCAGGGGTGGCACTTCGCCGTGACCGGCGGCGACGACCGGTCGGTTCGCATCTGGGACCTCGACGGTGCGCCCGACGGCGGGCTCGGCGGCGGCAGGGCCACGGGCAGCCTGCCGGCCGGCCGTGCGGCGCCGGTGCGGGCGGTCACCACGGCCGTCGTGGACGGCCGCCCCGTCCTCGTCACCGGTGGCGCGGACACCGAGGTGCGGATCCGCGACCTCGACGGGGGCGGACAGCTCGGTGGGCCCCTGACCGGCCACACCGCCGCCGTGGAGCTCCTGACCGTGGGCACGGTGGAGGGGCGGCTCACCCTCCTCAGCCGCGACCGGCGCGAGTCGGTCCGGATCCGGGACCTGACCACCCGGGAGGAACTGCACGGACGGTCGACGAGCGAGTACGCGAGCCCGTCCGTCCGCTCCTTCGCAGTGGTGGAGGGCCGCTTCGTCGCGGTGACCTCCGAGGGACGCGTGTGGGACCTCGCGGCGCGCGCATGGATCGGGGTGCAGCCCGAGCAGGACGGCGCCCTGGCCCTGGCGGCGCTCGGCGGCCGCCACCTCCTCCTGACCGGGCACCGGACGGAAACGGCCCAGCTGTGGGACCTGGCCACGGGTGACCGGACGGGGCCGCCCCTGACGGGGCACACCGGCACGGTGTCGGCCGGCGCGGTGGGGATGCTGGACGGTCGTCCCGCCGTCGTCACCGGGTGCGACGACGGCACCGTGCGGGTGTGGGACGCCGCCACGGGGCGGCGGATCGGCGCGTACGCGTTCCCTGCCGCGGTCGGCGGGCTCGCGCTGGCGCAGGACGGGCGGCTGGCGGTCCTCTTCGGCCCTGACGTCGCGGTCCTGACGCGCCGTTGATCCGGCTACCAGAACTGCGCGAGGGCGCTCTCCTTGAACGGTGCCGGGCTGACCGACAGGTCGCCGGCGAAGGGGCGGTCGAGGACGACGACCAGCAGCAGGCTGAAGCCGATCAGGGCGGCGACCGCCCCGACGAACACGAGCCGGATGCGCCTGCTGCGGCTGCCGTGGAGGAAGGTGAGCGGGAGCATCACCAGGGCGCCGCCCAGCACCAGGACCTTCAGCAGGATCGGGAGTTCCTGGTTGCTCTGGTCGATCCGGGCCCGGCGCTGTGTGACCACGTCGTCCAGGCTCGCGACGGCCTGCTCGTAGTACGCCTGCTCCACCGCGCTCTGGGGCTCGTACGAGCGCAGCGCCGTGTAGATGGCCTCCACCCGGGCCCCTGCCACGAGGTAGTCCGCCGTCCCGGCCTTCATCCGGGGCCAGGTCTCCTCGACGACGGCGTGCACGTAGTCGCGGACCGCCGCGTTGACCGCGTCCCGGGGTGCGGCGGGGAACGCCCCGACGTCCCGGACGATCTTGGACGCCGAGGTCGCCTCGGTCGCCACCACCGTCGAGGCGGTCTCCAGCTGGGTCCACAGGTTGACGATCACGAAGGCGAGGATGATGCCGTAGATCGCGCCGAACATGCCGAGCACCACGCCCACCATCTCGTTGTGGTCCCCGCGCGCCAACGCCGGGTACCGGCGGCACGTCAGGATGCTGCCGGCCACCGCGAGCAGGACGAACCCGCCGACGATCACCAGGGTCAGCGTCAGGGCGGAGAAGTGGTTGAGCAGCCAGAGTTCCACGGCGGTTCCTTGTCGGATCGTGACCGAGGCAGACGGGACGCATACGGATGGTAATCACACGCCGCCCTCCTTCCGCTCATCCGATTCCGTGGCGTCACCGCGGGTGAGGGCCGGCGCCGACCGCCCGCAACGCGATCCGCCCCGCCCGGTGGCCCCGCGCCCCCGCCCCACCCCCCGCGCGCGGAGGCGGATGCCCGCCGGCGGGTGCGGCCGCTCATCGGCGGACTCCAACCCGGGCGCGGCGGGAGAGCGCAACCACGGCGGGAACGGTGGCCGGGCGGCGGCACACGGGTTGTCGCCGGTGAGCAGCACCGGGCGGCGCCGGTCAGTCCGGTGAGCGCCGCGGCGGTGGCGACGGCGGGCAACCGGACGCGGCAACCACGGAGGCGGGCCGGTGCGTCAGGGACGGTAGAACCCGACCCGAGGGAGTGAACCGTGTCCGGCAGGCCCCCGGCGGATCCGCACGCCACCACCACCCCGGACGGCCCGGCACCCGGCTACGATCCGTCTGCCCGGTGGTGGGCGATCCTGCGGCACGCGCTGTCCGTCGCCGTGACGACAGCGGTCGTCGTCACGGCCTTCACGGTCCTCACCCTCCCCCTGGCGGCGGTCTTCCTCCTCGACGACGTGTTCGTCGTCCGCGACTTCGCCGAAGCCGTTCTGATCGCCCTCGGCGTGGGGTTCGCCGCGAGCATGCTCGTCCTCCCCGTCGCCTTCGGGTTCGAGCGGCGGGTCATGCGCGGCGGCACCGCATGGAAGGCGCTGGCGGCGTGCGCCCCGGTGGCCGCTCCGATCACGGCTGCGCTCATCTTCGCTTCACTGTTCGAGTTCCAGCCGTCGGCCGCCGTCGGCTATGCGCTCGACGTCGCCGTGCTGCTCCTCGTGAGCTTCTCGATCTACTGGCTGGCGCTGTGGTCGCTGAACGCCCTCCGCCACGGCGCTCGGCGCCTCTGCCGGCGGGTGGCGGGGTGACATCCGTCGAGCACCTGACCTCCCGCGCCCGGCACGGCCGGCACCGAGAGGTGCTTCCCGAGCTGCTCGAGCTGGCCACCGACCCCGCTGCACCACCCGACCCGGCGTGGGAGGCCGCAGCGGCGGCCGTCCAGATCCTCTGCTGGGAGGACCGCTTCGCGGAGGCGGGCGAGCTGGCCGAGCTGCTGATCGAACGTCAGGGGCCCGGCGGCGGGGACCTGTGCGACCAGGACATGCCCTTCACAGAGGCGTTCCTGGCCGCCCAGCTGTACGCGGGGGTGCCCGCACAGCCCCGGATGCGCGCCGCGGCCGACCACGTCCCGGAGGGCCGGGTCCTGCGGGACGGGCTGCTCTGGCCGGCCGAGCAGCTCGACATCCGGCCGGTGGAGTGGCTGCTGCCGTGCCACTACGACTGGGGCGGGCCGCGCGTGCCCCGGGAGGGCGTGATCGGCGAGTGGCTGCTGGACCGCGACTTCGCGGCGCTGGAGCCGCGCGAGAAGCGGGTCGCCTGGGAGGCGGTCGCCAAGACCAACGACTTCGCGCGCGGCCGCGAGCTGGTCGAGTCGCTCGGCGAACTCCCCGATCAGTACCACCTCTGCCTGTGGCTCGCCGGCTGGTACGCCGTCGAGGGGGACGTCGCCGGCGGCGAGCGGATGCTGCTGGCCGCGCACACGCGGTGGTGGCCGTACATGAGGTGGGACGTGATCCCGACCTCCGAGGTGCTGCAGCCGACACTGCGGCAGGTCGTCACCGACGAGGTGCGGCAGCACTTCCTCACCCGGCCGGCCGGCCCCGAGGCGTCCGGCGGGGCCTCGTAGCGGCACCCGACACCCGACACCCGGCACGCGGGGCCCGGCCGGGCCGGCACCGGGATCAGTACTCGTTCTTGATGACGAAGTACGAACCGCGGATCGTTCCGGCGAGCTTCGACTTCTGCCGCGCGAACTTGAAGCTGGAGGCGAGCTCCTCCGGGACCTCCATCCCGTCGGAGAGCTTGAAGCCGACCGCACGCTTCTTGGGGTCGTCGACGGTGTACATCACGTTGACCGACAGGCCGCTCTCGTAGAAGACGTAGGCCATTCGGATGTTCTCGACCTGGAAGGCCGTGGCTTCGAGGGGCCGGGAGGAGATGACGATCTCGCGCTCCTCCCGCAGGATCCGGTGCACCCACTCGACGACCTCGGCGGCCTCCCCGGCCGGCTCCACCGTGAAGACGTGGTCGTACTTGTTCTTGAAGTAACGGGCCTCGTTCGCCCGCAGCCCGGCGAGCGCGGGCGCGACGGGCGACGACTCCAGACCGACGGTCGACACGGTGTCGAAATCCACGGTGTAGGTCATGGCAGATCCTTCCTCCTGGACGCGGGGAACCGGGCCTCCTGCCGGTGGGCGTCGACCGCGCCCCCGCACAAGGGCATCTGATCACCACCGCGCGGCCGCCACCATCGCCACCGCACCCGTCCGGCCCCGGGCGCTCCGCACCACGCCGTAGGGCCGCCGGCCCGAGGTGTCGACGACGGCGTTCCGGCTGCCGCGTCGATGTGACGCCCAACACCAGAACTGCCTCACCGTGCAGTCCGCCTGACTGTGGGTCAAAGTACTGACAGTGAGGCCGATCACGTCGCACACCGGTGCGACTCCCGAACCGGCAGAAGTGCCGAACTGCACTGCTGCACAGATGACTTGACGACACGCAAGATCTCGACTGACGGCACCTCACAACAGCCGCATCGACCGAACCCCGGGCAGGGCGCTCGGCCGGGGGGCGGTTATGGGGCATTTGCTCATCCACATCGTGGACATGGGTATGGAGTCCGTGTGGGGTGTGTATAGGCTGCGCGACGATCGCTGGGCGGAGTTCCGCCGGCGGGTCACATCAGCGGCATTTCCGGGGGAGGAATTAGCCATGCCACTTGATGCGTGGATCACTTGTTTCGCGGCTTCGTGGATCTTCTCGTTGTCACCGGGCTCCGGCTCGGTTTTCTCGATGTCGAACGGCCTGAACTACGGATTCAAGCGCGGATATCTGGGTGCGGTCGGGCTGGTGCTCGGCCTCTGGGCCGTCTTCCTGGTCGTCGTGGTAGGCCTCGGGGTCATCATCCAGGCCTCGCCGATCGCCTTCAACGTGCTGAAGTGGGCCGGTGTCGCCTACCTCTTCTACCTCGGCCTGGCGCAGTGGCTGTCGAAGGGGTCGCCGATCACGCTCCGGGAAGGCGACAAGCCGAAGATCGGCATTTTCGAGATCATCGGAAAGGGCGTTTCGCTCAACCTGATCAATCCCAAGGGCTACATCTTCATGCTGGCGGTCATCCCGCAGTTCATCGTGGCCGGGCACTCGCTGGCCCCGCAGTACGTCGCGGTCGCCCTGACCTTCGCGTTCACCGACCTCGTGGTGATGGCCGGCTACACCGGGCTCGCGTCCCGGGTCGCGCTCCGGCTGAAGACCGAGAAGCAGGTCGGCGTCCTCAACAAGGTGTTCGGATCGCTCTTCATGCTCGCCGCCGTCGTGCTGGCGACGTTCCAGCAGGCCGGCTAGTCGACGGCCTGTGCGGCAGTGCCGGTGGGGAGCGGTCCGTCGGAGGACCGCTCCGCCGGGAGCGCCGCCCGGGCGAGCGGGCCCGTGGTGCCCGGCCCTCGCCCGTGGGAGTCCCTTGTCCCGTTCCGCCGGACACCGTGCACCGTTCCCCTCTCCTCCGTCTTCTCTTTCCTCCACGCAGCGGCCCCTTCCGGCCGGCCCCGGCCGGACCGCGCTCAGGGCACGGGCACGGCCCGTCGGCCCGGGGGCTGCCTTCACCTGTCCTCACATGGAGATGTTTGCTGTGCAGGCGGTAGATGATCTTTTGCAGCGGGCGTGCGAGACGTTCGCGGACGCGACCGCTGTCACCACGTCGACCGAGTCGCTGAGCTACTCGGACCTGTTCTTACGAGCCCGGGACCTCGCCGGGGAGCTGGGTGCGCACGGCATCGGCCGGGGCGACGCGGTCGCGGTCCTCGGCCGCCGCAGCCCGGCGGTGATCGCGGCGGTGTTCGGCGTCTGGCTGGCCGGCTCGGTGGTCATGCTGGTCGACGAGGCGCTGCCCGAGGCGCGCCGCGAGGCCATGCTGGACACCGGCCCGGTCCGGGCGGTGGTGGTGTGCACGGACGGTCCGCACACCCGCCCGCGGGTCGAACCGCGGGCCGGCGCCGCGCGGACGGACGTCCTGGACGACCCTGACCACGCCTACGTCGCCTTCACCTCCGGATCGACCGGCAGGCCCAAGGCCATCGTGGGCAGCCACACCGGTCTGTCGCTCTTCCTGCAGTGGCAGGGCGAGGAGTTCGGCGTGGGGCCGGACGACCGGTTCGCGCACCTGACCAACCTGTCCTTCGACGTCTGGTTCCGGGACGCGCTGACGCCGCTGGTCTCCGGCGCCACCCTGTGCGTCCCGGACGCCGCCCACCTGGACGCCGCCGGAGTGCTGGACTTCCTGCGCGGCCGGGAGATCACCGGCCTGCACCTGGTCCCTTCCCTGGGCAAGGTGTGGACGTCGGTGGCGGCCGGGGCCGAACCGGTGCCCTCGCTGCGGCACGCCTTCTTCGCCGGCGAGCCGCTCGACGCCGAACTGGTGCGCCGCTGGCGGGAGCTGTTCCCGGGCTGCCAGGTGGTGAACCTGTACGGCCCGACCGAGACCACGCTGGCCCAGCACTTCCACCGCGTCCCGGCCGACCCCGGGCACGGGATCCAGCCGGTGGGCCGCAACCTCCCGCACTCCCGCAGCCTGGTGCTGGACGAGGAGCGCAGGCCGTGCGCACCGGGCACCGTCGGCGAGATCTGCATCGCCGCCGAACGGCCGTCGCACGGGTACCTGGCGGACGGCCGGATCGTCGCGCCGTTCGTCGAGGTCGAGGCCGACGGGGAACGGCTCACCGTCTACCCGACGGGTGACCTCGGGCGCCGGGCCGACGGCGGCGAGCTGGAGGTCCTCGGCCGGGCGGACGAGCAGATCAAGATCGCGGGCGTGCGGATCGAACTGCAGGAGGTCCGCTCGGCGATCCAGTCCCACCCGAGCGTCCACGATGCCTTCGTGTGCGCACTGGAAGACCGTTTCACCAAGGCCATCGTGGCCGTCATCGAGGGTGACGCGGCAGCCGAACCGGAACTCCGCACCCACCTCGGCGAACACCTGATGGGCGTCATGGTCCCCTCGGTCTTCGCCTATCTTCCGGCACTGCCGAAACTCCCCAACGGAAAGGCCGACCGGGCCGCACTCAAGGAGATCGCCGGAGAGCGCCTGGCGGAGCGTTCCCGTGCGTTTTCCGAATCCGCCGATTACCGTTCGGATTCCCTCCGGGCCACCCTTCCGGTGGCCGACCGGCTGGCCCGGATCTGGCAATCGGTGACCGGCGCCGGGCGGTTGGCAGACCGCGAAACGACCTTCTTCAACGCCGGCGGCACCTCGCTCACCATCGTCGTCCTCCATGCGGAGATCCAGACCGAATTCGGCGTCGCCTTCCCGCTGGTACGGCTCTTCGAGCACGCCTCCTTCAACGCACAGCGGAAATTCCTCGAAATCCTCCTCGAGGAGCCGGGCGGCAGCACGCCGAACACCGGCGCGGCCACCGCCGGCGCGGCTGCCCGACGCCGCGTCCTGACGGCCCGACGCACCCGCAGCCGCAGCCGCTAGCCGATCCCGGGCTGCCCGGGCGCGCCCCGGGCCGTACCGTCGCCGACCGTCCGGGGCGCACGCACCTCACGCGTCGCCTCCGGCCGGCCCGCGTACCCGCCCGTGCTGCGCCGACTCCCTCCTGCACCGGTTCCCCCTCTGCACCGTCGCGCACCCGTGGTGCCCGCGCACCCCGTGCCGTCCGCCCGACCTGGGCGCACCGCCGGGCCGGGCGCCCCCTGCGGGCTGCCCCGCGGGCCCGTACGCAGCGAACCGGCGCCACACACAACGGACTTGGACAAGGATGAACATGCACAGTGATGACGATGCGGTCGCGATCGTCGCGATGGAGTGCCGGCTGCCGCAGGTCACGGACGTCGACGAGTTCTGGCAGCGCCTGGTCGACGGTCACACCGCGGTCACCGATCTGACGGACGACCAGGTCGCCGCGGCCGGTGTGCCGGCCGCGCAGCGCTCGCGCCCCGACTACGTCAAGCGGGCCGGAGTCCTCGACGGCGTCGCCGAGTTCGACTCCGGGTACTTCGGCTACTCGCAGCGCGAGGCGGACGTCCTCGACGTCCAGCAGCGCCTGATGCTGGAGAAGTCCGTGGCGCTGCTGGAGCGGGCCAACATCGATCCGCAGCGCACCGACCAGCGGATCGGCGTCTTCGCCGGCTCGGGCATGAGCACCTACGTGTTCGGCGCGCTCCGCCGGCCCGACCTGGTGGAGTCGCTCGGCGAGATGCTCGTCCGGCACGGCAACGACAAGGACTTCCTGGCCACCCGGATCTCGTACAAGCTGAACCTGCGCGGACCCAGCCTGAACGTGCAGACCGCCTGCTCGACCGGCCTGGTCGCGGTCCACTCGGCCGTGCAGAGCCTGCTGCTGAACGAGTGCGACGCGGCCGTCGCGGGCGCGGTGTACATCCGCGTCCCCCAGGAGTCCGGCTACCAGTACCAGGTCGGCGGTGTGCTGTCGCCCGACGGCGTCTGCCGGCCGTTCGACGCCGGGGCCAACGGGACGCTGTTCACCAACGGGCTGGGTCTGGTGCTGCTGAAGCGGCTCGGCGACGCGATCGCCGACGGCGACCGGGTGTACGCGGTGATCGCCGGCTCCGCGGTCAACAACGACGGTGCGCAGAAGGTGAGTTTCACCGCCCCGAGCGTCTCCGGGCAGGTAGCGGTGCTGCGCGAGGCCCTGGAGATCTCGGGTGCCGAACCGGGCGACCTCGACTACCTGGAGGCGCACGGCACCGGCACCGCGCTCGGCGACCCGATCGAGATCGAGGCGATCAAGCAGGCGTTCGGCACCGAGGGCGCCCCCTGCGGCATCGGCTCGCTCAAGGGCAACTTCGGCCACCTCAACATCGCCGCCGGCATCGTCGGCCTGATCAAGGCCGCGCTGGTCCTCGACCGCGGGTACGTGCCGCCGACGGTGAACGTCCGCGAGATCAACCCCGCGCTGGAGCTGGAGGGTTCGCGCTACTACGTGACCACCGAGGGCCGGGAGCTGGACCCGGGCCGCACCCACTGGGTCGGCGTCAGCGCTTTCGGCATGGGCGGCACCAACGGCCACGTCGTCCTGCGCAGCCACGAGCCGCAGCCGGCCGGGACCGCCGAGCCGCGCGAGGCCACCGCGCCGAGCGAGGCCACCGACGCGGGCGGGGCCCGGCCGAGCATCCTGACCTTCTCGGCCCGGTCCGAGAGCGCGCTGCGCGGTCAGGGCGCCGCACTGGCCGCACACCTGGCGGCCGACCCGGACGCCTCGCTGGCCGAGTACGCCCGCACCCTGCGCGAGGGCCGCACCCGCCACCCCTACCGCGCCGCGTTGGCCGCGGTGAACCCGGCCGAGGCCGTCGCCCGGCTGAAGGCCGAGCGCTACCACACCGGGGCCGCGGCCGACGCGGACGGCCTCGCCTTCGTCTTCGCGGGTCAGGGCACCCAGCGCCCGGGCATGGGCGCGGGACTCGCCGCGCACGACGAGGGCTTCGCCCGCCGGCTCGCCGAGGCGAGTGCCGCGGTCGACGCCCGTACCGGCTTCCGCCTGAGCGACCTGCTGGACGCCGGGAAGCAGGGCGGGAGCACCGACATCACGGACACGGCCGTCGCCCAGCCGCTGCTGTTCGCCGTCGAGTACGCGCTCGCCACCGCCCTGCTCGACGCGGGCGTCACGCCCCGCTACCTGTTCGGCCACAGCCTCGGCGAGATCGTCGCCGCGACCGTCGCCGGCGTCTTCGACCTGCCCGCGGCGGCCGAACTGGTCGCAACCCGTGCCCGGTTGATGTCCCGTTGCAGGCCCGGCGCGATGCTCGCCGTCACCGACCTGGACCCGTTCGCCGAGCTCGTCGGCGACGGCACGCTGGTCGTCGCGGCCACCAACTCGCCGCGCCAGCTGGTCCTTTCGGGCAGCCACGCCGGCATCGAGAAGGCGATCGCCCGGGCCGGCGAGGTCGGCGTCCAGCACCAACAGCTCGCCACCTCGCACGCCTTCCACTCGCCGCTGATGCAGGACGCCGCCGACGAGTTCCTCGCCTTCCTGAAGACCTGCGAGTTCCGGGCACCGCGGATCCCGGTGGTCTCCAACATCACCGGCCGGCTGCTCACCGAGTACGAGGCGCGCAACCCGCACTACTGGGCGGAGCACCTCGTCCGCGGAGTGGACTTCGCCGGGTCGGTGGACACCCTGCGCGAGCTGGGCGTCGACAGGTTCGTCGAGATCGGCGCGGGCCGGTCGATGAGCAACCTGGTGCGGACGAACTTCGCCGCGGCGGGTGCGGCGGCGCCGGCACTGGCCCAGACCCTCGGCGAGCCGGAGCACGAGGCGGAGTCCTTCGCCGACGCCCTCGCCCTCGGCTGGGCCGCCGACCCGGAGGTGTCCGTCGAGGAGTACAGCACCGCCGGGCGGATGACGGCCCTGCCCACGTACGCGTTCGACAGGCTCGTCCACTGGGTGGAGCCGTCGCTGGGCTTCGCGGTGGACGCGGACGCCGCCCCGGCCACGCCCCCGGCGCCGACGCCGGCTCCGAGCGGACCCGCGCAGCAGCCCGGAGGTGCGGCTCCCGCCGCCGTGGAGGAGGAGAACGGCGCCGCGGAGGAGATCCGGCAGATCGTCGGGCAGATCTTCGAGAGTTTCCTCGGCGGCTCGGCCGCCTCCGCCGACCTGGGCTTCTTCGACCTCGGCGGCAACTCGCTGATGGCCATCCAGTTGATCAACAAGCTTCGTGAAACCTTCCAACTCGACCTGTCCGTCCGGGACTTCTACGAGAACAGCTCGGTCTCCGGAACCGCCGACGTGATCACCGCACTGCTGCTGGAGGAGCCCGCACATGTCTGACGGCACTTTCCTCGACGCCGACCGGCTGGCCGGCCTGAAGGCACGGCTGAAGTCCGGCCCGGCGGCCCCCGCCCCCACCGCTGCCCCCGTCGACGCTCCCGCCGCGGCGCCGCACGAGGCCCGGCGGTCGTCGGACCTGCCCGACCTCGGCGTCATCTTCTTCTCCGGGCTGACCGGCGGCAGTGACCCGTACGACCTCCTGCTGGACGTCTCCCGCTACGTCGACCGCGCCGGGTTCACCGCGATCTGGACGCCGGAGCGGCACTTCACCGAGGTCGGTGGCGCCTACCCCAACCCGGCCGTCCTCGGCGCCGCACTGGCGATGATCACCGAGAAGGTGCGGATCCGCGCCGGCAGCGTCAACCTGCCGCTCCACGACGTGCTGCGCGCCGCCGAGGAGTGGGCGCTGGTCGACAACCTCTCCGGCGGACGGGTCGACCTCGCGCTGGCACCCGGGTGGCACGCCAGGGACTTCGTCCTCAACCCGCAGGGCTACGAGAACCGTTCCCGCCTGCTCAACCAGGCACGGGAGCAGCTCCAGGACCTGTGGCGCGGCACCGCCGTGCAGCGCAAGGACCCGCTCGGCGACACCCACGAGATCGTGACCTTCCCCCGCCCCGTCCAGCCGGAGCTGCCGGTCTGGCTGACCTCCTCCAAGAGCGAGGACGCCTGGCGGTTCGCCGGTGAGAACGGTCTCAACGTGCTCTCCGCGCTGATCAACTTCGGCCCGCCCGAGCTGGAGAAGCGGATCGCGATCTACCGCGAGGCCCGGCAGCGGGTCGGCCTCGACCCCGCGCGGGGCGTGGTCTCGCTGATGCTGCACACCTACGTCGGCGCCGACGCGGCCTCGGCCGTGGACCGGGTGCGGCCCGCGATGACCGAGTACCTGAGCTCCTTCGTCACCCAGCACGCCACCGCGGGGCAGGCCGAGTCCAAGGACAAGGCCGACACGCTGCACAACCTCGGCGACGACCGGGACGCCTTCGTCGAGATGGTGTTCCAGCGGTACGTCTCCTCCAGCTCGCTCATCGGCGACGTCGCGGGCGCCAGGGCCACCCTGGAGGACTTCCGGGCGCTGGGTGTCGACGAGATCGCCTGCCTCGTCGACTTCGGCCTGCCCAAGGACGAGGTCCTGCAGAGCCTCGCCCGCCTCGCCACCCTCGTCCGGCAGGAGATCTGAGCCGTGAAGACGTACAGCTTCCAGGGCATCCAGCCCCGCATCCACCCGAGCGTCTACGCCTTCGACGACGTGGTCGTCATCGGCGACGTCGAGATCGGGGCGGACGTCAGCCTCTGGCCGGGCGTGACCGTCCGCGGCGACAAGGGCCCCGTCCGCATCGGCCGCGGCTCCAACGTGCAGGACCACGCGATGCTGCACTCGGACCCCGACCACCCTCTGGTCCTCGGCACGGACGTCACGGTGGCGCACGGCGCCCTGCTGCACGGTTGCACGATCGGCGCCGGAACGGTCGTCGGCATCGGCGCCGTCGTCCTCAACGGCGTCACCGTGGGCGAGAGTTCGCGGATCTCCGCCGGCGTGGTGCTCAGCGCGGGCCCGCAGTACCGGCCGCGCAGCCTGATCGCCGGCAACCCGGCCTCGGTGCTGATGACCCTCAGCGACAGCGACGTCGCCGTCCTGGACGAGACCGCCGCCGAGTACCGCGAGCTGGCCGACCGCTACCGCACCCAGCTGCGGCCCGTCACCCTGCCGGGCCGCGAACGGCCGCACGCCGGGTCCGGCGCCTGATGGCACCGCCGATCCGGCCGGCCGGCAGCCGGCTGCTGCGCCGGTACGCGGGCGGCCACCGGCAGGCCGTGGTGTGCTTCCACCACGCCGGCGGGGGGATGTCCGCGTACCGGGGCTGGGCGCAGGCGCTGGCCGCCCGCGCGGACGTGGTCCTGGTCCAGCTCAAGGGCCGCGAGGACCGGGTGGCGGAGCCGCTCACCGACCGCCTGGACGACCTCGCGGTGGAACTCGCCAGGGAGATCTGCGAGTTGCCGTACGAGGACGTGGTGCTGGTCGGGCACAGCATGGGGGCGGCCCTCGCCTGGGCGGTGGCCGACGCGATCTGGGCGGTCTACCGCCGCCGGGTGCGGGTGGTGGTGTCGGCCCAGGCACCGCCCCCGTACGCGGGCCGGGACCTGCCGGGTGTTCCCGAGGTGCTCGGCGGGCCGGCGGACGGGTCCGCCGACGCCGCGGCACCGGGCCCGGCCGACGGGCTGCACGCCGGGACGCTCGCCGCCGACCTGGCCTGGATGGCCCGGGAGTTCCCCGCGTTCGTGCCGCGCGCCCTGCCCGTCGACCTGCACTGCGTCCTCGCCGACCGCGACCACCTGGTGGACCCGGCCGCGGCGGCGGGCTGGGCGGCGCTGACCACCGGGCGCTTCACCCACCGGACGGTGGACGGCGGACACATGTACCTGCTCACCGATCCCGCACCGCTGCTCGCCCTGGCGGGCGCCGTCGCGGGCGGAGACCGAACGCTCCAGGAGGTCTGCGTTGACCAGTAGTCCGGCCGGTACGGCACACCACGGTACGGGCATCCGGATCGGGTTCCAGCGGAACACCCCGCCGTTCTCCTACGCACCGCCGGCCGGACCGCCGGCCGCGGGCCGGGCGGACAGCGGGTTCCGGCCGATCGGCTACTCCGTCGACCTGGCGCAGCTCGTCCTCGCCCGCATCCACGGCGGCGACCACCTCGTCCCGCCGGTCGAGGCGGTGGAGGTCACCTCGACCACCCGCGAGGGCCTGCTCTCCGCGGGCCGGATCGACATCGAGTGCGGATCGACCACGATCACCGAGGCCCGGTCGCAGCGCTACGCGTTCAGCCGGCCGATCTTCCGCACCTCGCACCGGATCGCCCTGAAGGGCCGCCCCGGCGTACCGCCGGCGTCCGGCCTGCGCGTGGTCGGCATCGAGGGCTCGACGAGCCGGGCCGCCCTGGAGGGCCACCCGGACCTCGGCTTCGCGTTCACCTTCGTCGGCGTGCCGTCCATCGGCGCGGCACGGGACGCGTTCCTCCACGACGACCGGATCGGCGCCCTCGTGGCGGACGAGGTGATCCTGCGCTCCCTGCTGCGCGGCGGGGCGGCCGCCGCCGGCGTCCACCTGCTGGACGTGCGCCTCGGCGGCGAGGACTACGGCTTCCTGCTGCGCAAGGACGACCCGGAATTCCTCCGCGCGGTCGACACCGCACTGGAGGAGGTGTTCGCCTCCGACGCCTACCCGGAACTCATCAGGTCGTGGTTCTGCGCGGAGCTGCCGGGTCTTGGATTCGGCCTGGAAATGGACCCGGAGGATGATTCGTTCGTGTCGGCCGGGAGCAGCCGGAACGTGGGCCCGGTTCCCGTTCCCAGCGGCTGACCGCGCACCGGGGAACCGATTTCCTCCGCTCGGCACGACCGGCCCCGAAAGGCGGGGCAATTCATCCGATCGACTAAGAATTACGGGGGTCCGTCATGGTTATCGGAAAGGCGCCGGCGGCGAACACCGTCGACTGCGACCTGCAGCGCGAGTTCAAGGAGGTCATGGCCTGCGTGGCCACACCCGTGTCGGTCGTGACGGCGATGGCAGGCCCGGACATGCCCTCCGGCGCGACGGTCAGCGCCTTCACCTCGCTGTCGATCGATCCGCCGATGGTGCTGGTCGCCCTCGACCACCGGTCGAGGACACTCGACGCGATCCGCGCCTGCGGCGCCTTCGGACTCAACGTCCTCGGCGCCGAACAGGCCGATGTGGCACTGTCGTTCGCGGCCAAGGGCGGCGCGGACAAGTTCCACGGCGCGGCCTGGGGCATCGACCGGGGGCTGCCGCGGATCGACCGGGCACCGGCCTGGATCGCCTCGACGGTGGCGGACCTGGTCGACGGCGGCGACCACGTCATCGTCCTCGGCCGGGTCCGGGCCGCGGAGGTGACCGGCAGCCAGCCGCCGCTGGTCTACCACCGTCGCAGCTTCGGCACCCACCTGCCCGATCGCGTCCCGCCCCTGCCCGCACCGGCGCCGACGCGCTCCGGCTGACCACCCGGCCCGCTCGGCCACGGATTTGCCGCGTTCGCCGGAATTACCGCGGCGAACGCGGCAGTCCGGCAACAATCCTTTCGTCTCGCATTCTGAGAACCCGAAGATTTTCCGATGGACAGTCAGCCGACGGCGTGTACGCTGTCCGCCATGGGAAATAGTGTCAGAGTCGGTCTGCTCGGGTGTGGAACTGTTGGGGAGGCATTCGCGGAACTGCTCGTGGAGCGTCGCGGCGCCATCGAGGACGTGACGGGAATTTCCCTGGAACTCGCACGAATCGCAGTCCGCGACCCGGGCAAGCCCCGATCCGCGAAACTCGACTCGGGACTGTTCACGGGGGACCCTTACGACGTCGTCAAGGCCGATGACGTCGACGTCGTGGTCGAGCTGATCGGCGGCACCGCACCGGCCGGCGAGCTGATCCTCGCGGCGCTGAACGCCGGCAAGTCGGTCGTCACCGGCAACAAGGAGCTCGTCGCCAGCTCCGGGCCCGAGCTGTACGCCGCCGCCGACCGCGCGGGCGTCGACTTCTTCTTCGAGGCCGCCGCGGTCGCGGCCGTGCCGATCCTGCGCCCGATCCGGGAGTCACTGGTCGGCGAGGACGTCACCCGGGTCGCGGGCATCGTCAACGGCACCACCAACTACATCCTCACCCGGATGACGGCCGACGGCCTCGGATTCGACGAGGCCCTGGCGAAGGCCCAGGAACTCGGTTACGCCGAGCCGGACTCCACCGCCGACATCACCGGCGCCGACGCGGCCTCCAAGCTCGCCATCCTGTCCTCGCTGGCGTTCAACCGGTCGGTCGCCGCCGACGACGTCGCCCGCGAGGGCATCGTCGGCCTCGACCGCGAGGACTTCGAACTCGCGGCCCAGTTCGGGTACGTGATCAAGCTGCTCGCGGTGGCCGACCGCTTCCCCGGCGACACCGGCGACGAGGCCGGCGCGCAGATAGGCGCCCAGGTGTTCCCCGCCCTGGTCGAGCGGGACCACCCGCTGGCGACCGTCCGGGACAGCTTCAACGCCGTGTTCGTCACCACCTCCGCCGCCGGCGAGCTCATGTTCTACGGGCGCGGCGCGGGCCCCCGCCCGTCGGCCTCCTCGATCCTGGGCGACGTCGCCGCCGCCGCCGACCACCTGCGCCGCGGCACGCACCGCCGCGTCCCGGTCGGCGCCCCCGCGGCCATCCGGCCCACCGAGGACCTCGAGTACTCCTTCTACATCCGCACCGAGGTCGACGAGGCACCCGGCGTCCTGTCCCAGGTCACGGGCGTGTTCGGCCGCCACGGCGTCTCCATCCGCAAGGTCGACCAGCACGGCTCCGAGTCGCAGGCCCGGGTCGTGTTCGTCACCTTCCCGGCCACCGAGCGCGCCCTGAACGCCGCACTCGACGAACTCCGCGGCCTGGGACACGTCCGCGGCGTCGGACGCGTCCTGCGGATCTACAAGTAACCCACCGGCACCACGTCAGCCACCCCGTGGCCGCCGACCACCCGGTCGGCGGCCACGGGCACGTACACCGCTCCCCCGAGCCGGGCCGTGACGCGACCGGCCCGCCGCTACGGGACGTTCCAGGCTGCGACGACCGGCTGCCCGTGCTCGGTGGCGAGGAAGCCGAGGGTGCCCGGATGCGGGTGGCCGAGCAGCCGGGCGGCGGACGGGTCGAGGCCGAGCCAGCGCACGGTCAGGACGCGCGCCAGATGACCGTGCGCGACGACGGCGACGTCGCCGTCGGCCAGCAGCGGTCGGATCCGGTCCAGCACCGCGTCCGTGCGCGCCGCCACCTGCTGCAACTGCTCGCCGGGACGGTCGGCGCCGCCGGGGGCGACGCCGTCCCGCCACAGGTCCCACCCCGGCCTCGCCTCCTGGATCTGCTCCGCCGTCAGGCCCTCGTAGCCGCCGTAGTCCCACTCCAGCAGGTCCGGATCGGGCTCGACTCCGGTCAGGCCCGCCAGTTCGGCCGTCCGCAGGGCGCGGCCCAGCGGGCTGCTGAACACGGCCGCCGGACGGCGTTCGGCCAGCCTCGGAGCGAGCGCCCTCGCGGCGTCCTCGCCCGCGGCGGTCAGCGGGACGTCGGTGCGGCCCGCGTACCGGCCCGACAGGCTCCATTCGGTCTGGCCGTGCCTGATCACCATCAGCTCACCCATGGCCGTGCACCGTACCTGACGGTACGTCGGCCTGTCCGCGCGGCGTCCGGCCCTGCCGGGGCGGCGCCCGCGGGGCCGGTGCGGAGTCCGTGCGCACCGCGCGTAGACATAGCGCGTAGACATTGCGCGTAGAGTTTGCTTGACCTGCCTGGTTACTCGCCCGTACGTTCAGCCCCGCATCGTGCGCGTCGGGAGTCGGGGGGACGACCCGCGTTTCCCTCCCGACGGCAGAAGGGGCAGAACCACATGCTCAGGAAGACCCTCGGGAACCGCTCGAAGACCCTCGCCACCCTCGCCGTCGGCGTGGTCGTCGGCGGTGCGGTCGCGGGCGGCGGCCTCGCGGTCGCCGACACCAAGGCTCCGCGCAGCGACCGTCAGATCACCAACATGACCGACGAGGTCAACGACATCAAGGCGTACTACGGCGACACCGTCGACGCACAGGGCGAGCACTGGGCGTCGCCGACCAGCAACTACGCCAAGCAGGTCGCCGGGATCGAGAAGGACGCCAAGCAGTACCTGCAGGCCCGCGCCCACCACGACAAGGGCAAGAAGAAGGCGATCGTGCTCGACGTCGACGACACCTCGCTGTCGACGTACAACTACGAGCTGGAGACGACCTTCGTCTACAACCCCACGAGCAACGCCCAGTACATCGCCACCAAGACCATGCCGGCCGTCTTCGGCATGAACACCCTGGCGAAGTGGGCCGAGCAGCAGGGCTACACCGTCTTCTTCGTCACCGGCCGGCCCGAGGCCCAGCGGACGTACACGGCGGCCAACCTGGCGGCGGTGGGCTTCCCGGCCGCGGACGCCCCGCACCTGTACCTGAAGAACAAGGAGAACCCGCCGGCGTACCTGCCGTGCGGCAAGACCTGCACCACCGTCGAGTACAAGTCCGGGACCCGCGCCCACATCGAGAGCCTCGGCTACCAGATCGTGGCCAACTTCGGCGACCAGTACAGCGACCTGTCCGGCGGCCACTCCGGCAAGACGTACAAGATCCCGAACCCGATGTACTACCTCCCCTGATCCCCGCTCAGGACGCCGGGCGTCGCGGCCGGAACCCCGGCCGCGACGCCCGCGCCCGTTCCGGCCGTCGTACGGTGCGGTGCGTGACCGGAAGGCGGACGGCTCGTTGCTCCCGGGGCGGGTGAGCTGCGGCGGAGGCGGTCGGTGTGACGGGAAGCGTGCTGGTCGGACGGCCGCTCACGGCCGGTGGGGTGGCGGACGCGTACGACGCGGTGGTGGTCGGCTCCGGGGCCGGCGGGCTGACCACGGCCGTCTGCCTGGCACGCCAGGGCCGGCGCGTGGCGGTGTTCGAACAGCACTACACCGCGGGCGGCTACACCCACGCCTACCGGCGCCGCGGTTGGGAGTGGGACGTCGGCATCCACTACGTCGGACAGTTGGCGGAGCGCGAGCCCGTCCGGGTGCTCTCGGACTACCTGACCGGCGGCGCGCTGCGCTGGGCCCCGCTGGGCGACCCGTTCGACGAGTACCGCCTGGCGGGAGAGGTGTACCGGGCCCCGGTCGGCTTCGCGGCCTACGAGGCCGGGCTGATCGCCCGCTTCCCGGCCGAACGGGCCGGCATCGAGGCGCTGTTCGGGCTGGTCCGGCGGTGCCGGGCGGTGTTGCCGGTGCTCGCGCTGGGACGGCTGTCGGGCCCCGTGGTGCGGCGGCTGGCCCGGACGCTGCGGGCGGCGGCCGTGCCGCCCGAGGCGATGCGGCCGGCCCGGGAGGTGGTGGAGGGGCTGGTCCGCGACGAGCGGCTGCGGCAGGCCGTGCTCACCCAGAGCGCCCTGCTGCTGGCCGATTCCACGGCCAGGCTGCCGTTCTTCCTGCTCGCGGTGCTGTTCGAGCACTTCCGGACGGGCGCCTGGTATCCGGTGGGCGGCAGTGCCGCGATCGCCCGCGCGATGCTCGGACCCGTCCGGGCCGCCGGCGGCGAGGTCTTCGTGCGGGCGCCGGTCTCCCGGATCGAGCTGGACGGGCCCCGCGCGACGGGCGTGGTGCTGGCGGACGGGACCCGGGTACGGGCGCCGGCGGTGGTCAGCGCGGCAGGTGCCCAGAACACCTTCGGCGCGCTGCTGCCGCACCGGACCGGCGACCACCCCGGCCACGGGGACGGCAGCGGGGACGGCGGCGACGACGGCGACCGGCTGGCCGGCATGCGGCGCGGGTTCCCCTTCGTGCTGCTCTTCCTCGGGCTGGACGGGGAGCCGGCGGAACTCGGGCTGCCACGGCACAACCTGATGGTCACCGACGGGGACTGCGACGCCTTCTTCAACGGCACGGGCGGGCGGACCAGCGGCCACTTCCTCTCCTTCTCCTGCGCCAAGGACCCGACCTGGACCGCCCGGCACCCCGGACGGTCCACCGGCGAGATCCTGGCCTACGTACGGCCGGAGCTGTTCGCGCCCTTCCACGGGTCGCGGTGGCGGCACCGGGACCCGGACTACCTGGCCCTGAAGACCGAGCTCACCGCCGAGCTGCTCGATCAGCTGTACCGTCAGCTGCCCGGCACCAGGGGGCGGGTGGCCCACCACGAACTCGGCACCCCGCTGACGGCCGAGCACTTCGCCGGCTGGCCCGGCGGCAGCCTCTACGGGCTGGCCAAGGACGTGGCGGGCTTCGGCGACGGCCACCGCGCCGGCCTGGCGGACTGGCTGCGCCCGCGGACCCGGATCGAGGGCCTGTACCTCTCCGGCCAGGACTGCCTGGCCGGCGGCTTCCTCGGGGCGGTCACCGGCGGCCTGCTGGCCGCCCACGAGGCCCTGGACCGGACCGGTCGCGCCCGCCTCTGGGCCGGGATCCTGAGACAGGGCCTGTGGCCGACATCCCCCTGACGACCCCGGCACGGCCCTGCACCGGCTCAGCCGTCGAAGAGCGGGTCCGGTCGGGCGAGTGCGGCCCGGCGTGCCCGCCCGCGGTCGGGCTCCGGTCCGGGGTCGGGCTCCGGTGCGGGCCCGGGGTCGGTGGCGGGCGTCAGCGGCAGGTCCGCCCAGACCGTCTTGCCGTCTCCGGCGGGCGTGGCGCCCCAGGCTTCGGCGACGCGGTCGACGATGACCAGGCCGTGCCCGTGCGACGTCTCCGGGCGGTGCGGCTCGATCAGGTGCGGCGGTTCGGGGCTCGCGTCGGTGACGGCGATCCGCAGCCCGCCGGGGCGCAGCCGGAGGTCGAGGGCGAGCGGTCCGCCGGCGTGCTGCGCGGCGTTCGCCAGCAGTTCCGCGGCGGCCAGGACGGCGTCGCCGGCGGCCGGCCGGCCGGCCAGGTGCCAGTCGGTGAGGGCGTGGCGGGTGAAGTCGACGCCGTCGCACACGAGGCCGCCCGCCCGGGACGGGAAGTCCAGTCGGCGGCGGCCCCGGACCGCGGTGGAGGGGGAAGGACACATGGTGGGTTCCCGGTCGTTGCCGAAGGTGCTCCGACCCGAGCGTCTGCCCCGCCCTGCGCCGCTTACGCGTCGGACCCCGCGGCAGCGGCGTACGGCCGGCCGGCCGGGCCCCGGCAGCCCTCGTTGACACGGTCGGGGGCGGGGTAGAAGGCTGGAGGAAGTCCCAGCGCAAGCGCTCCGGCGGCCCCGAGCCGAAGGACGGTCCATGACCGCGCTCCTGCACACCACCCACATCGCCGGCGCAGCACCCGGTACCGACCTGCTGCGTCTGCGCGGCGAGGCCGACCAGGACACCGCCGCCGACCTCCAGCACGCCTTCGACCACGCGCTGCGGAGCCTGCCCACGCCCCACGTGCTGCTCGTCGACTGCCGCGGACTCACCTTCTGCACCTCGACCGGCCTGAACGCCGTCCTCAAGGCCCGGCGCCTCGCCCTGCGCCAGGGCACCGTGCTGCGCCTGACGGGTGTCACCGACCAGCTGCGCCGGCTGCTGCGCATCACCGAGGTCGACACCGTCCTGGACATCCAGGACTCCCCCACCGCCGACGGCGCGCCGGGCACCGTCTGAGCTCCGGCATCCTGCTCGGATGGAGTCCGCCGTGTCCCAGCAGTTGCGTGTCCTGCCCGGGGAGTTCGTCGTCGAGCACCTGGGCGACGGCGCCCCGCCGCCCGACGGCGCGTGGCTCTCCCTGGTCCGGACGCCGGAGGGCCTGACCGTCGTCCGCCCGTCGCGGCCCGGGGAGGGCCCCGGCGCGGAACGCTGGTCCGCGCTGTACGGCGGTGACACCGCCCACGCGGTCGACGTGCCGGGCATGCTCGCCGCGCTGCTGGCGCCGCTGGCCGCCGCCGGCGTCCCGGTGTTCGTGGCGTCGACCTTCCACGCCGATGTCGTCCTGGTGCCGACCGGCTCCGTGGCCGCGGCACGGGCCGTCCTCCGGGCGGCGGGCCACACCGTCGTCTGACCCGGCGGGCCGGGCCCGCGTGGTACCGCGGTACTACGCCGCGGCCGATGATCACCCCCGGGTACCACGGTTCGCGGCGTCGTCGAACCTAGCGTTGCGGGTGAGGCGGTCGGAACGTTCCGGCCCGCGACGACGTAGGGGTGACCGATGATCGAGGCGCACCGGCTGACGAAGCGGTACGGGGAGAAGACGGCGGTCGACGGGCTGGACTTCACCGTCCGTCCGGGTACGGTCACCGGTTTCCTCGGGCCGAACGGCGCGGGCAAGTCCACCACGATGCGGATGATCGTCGGTCTGGACGCTCCCACCAGCGGGTCGGTCCGGGTCAACGGCCGCCGCTACGCGCAGCACGCCGCCCCGTTGCAGGAGGTCGGCGCGCTGCTGGAGGCGAAGTCGATCCACCCGGGCCGGTCGGCGTTCAACCACCTGATGGCGCTGGCGCACACCCACGGCATTCCGCGCAGCCGGGTCGACGAGGTCATCGGCCTCACCGGTCTGCAGTCGGTCGCCAAGCGGCGCGCGGGGGCGTTCTCCCTCGGCATGGGCCAGCGGCTGGGCATCGCGGCGGCGCTGCTGGGCGATCCGGCGACCGTGATGCTGGACGAGCCGGTGAACGGTCTCGACCCGGAGGGCGTGCTGTGGATCCGCAACCTCCTGTCCGGCCTCGCCGCCGAGGGCCGCACCGTCTTCGTGTCCTCGCACCTGATGAGCGAGGTCGCGCTGGTCGCCGACCACCTGATCGTCGTCGGGCGCGGCCGGCTGCTCGCCGACACCACCGTGCAGGAGCTCGTCCGGCAGGCCGGCGGGGACGTGGTGAAGGTCGCCACCGCCGACCCCGCCCGGCTGCGGGAGGTCCTCGCCGGGCCCGGTGTCGAGATCACCTGGCAGGCCGGCTCCGAGGAGCTGCTGGTCTCCGGGGCGACGGCGCGCGCCATCGGCCTGAAGGCCGCCGAGCACGGCATCGCCCTGTTCGAGCTGGCCACCCGGACCGTCTCCCTGGAGGAGGCCTTCATGGACCTGACCCGGGACGCCGTGGAGTACCACGGCTCCACCACCGGCATCGAATCCGAGGAGCGTGCCGCATGAGCACCGTCGCACCGAACCGGGCCCCGGCGGCCACCGCCGAGCGGCCGGCCCGTCCCGGCTACGGGGTGACCGGAGCGCGTGTCCTGCGCTCGGAGTGGGCGAAGACGTGGTCGCTGCGCTCGACCTGGATCACCCTGGGCCTCGGCCTGTTCTTCCTGGTGGCGTTCGGCCTGATCGCCGCGTACCAGTTCAGGTCGCGGATCACCTCGGGCCGGCCGATGGACCGGGACTTCGCCTCCGCCTCCGCGCTCAGCCTGTCGCTGTTCGGCACGAACTTCGCGCAGCTGGCCCTCGGCGTCCTCGGTGTCCTGGTCGCCGCCGGCGAGTACTCGACCGGCATGATCCGCTCCACCCTGGCCGCGGTGCCGCGCCGCCTGCCCGTCCTGTGGTCGAAGGCCGTGGTGTTCGGTGCGGTCGCGCTGCTCGTCGGTACCGCCGGGGTGTTCGCCGCCTTCGTCGTCGACAGCCGCATCGTCTCGGGCACCCGTGCCGCGATGGTCCTGTCGGACGCCGGCGTGGTGCGCGGCCTGTTCGGTGCGGGTCTCTACCTCGGGCTGGTCGGGGTGATCGGTGTCGCCCTGGGTGTGCTGCTGCGGTCGGTGGCGGGCGGCATCTCGGTGCTGGTGGCGTCGCTGATGCTCGTCCCGGGCCTGGTGTCGCTGCTGCCGGGTTCGTGGCAGGACGACATCGCGCCCTACCTGCCGAGCCACGCCGGCGAGGCGATGTTCACCCTGCACCACGACGCTTCGACGCTGTCGCCGACGGCCGGCCTGGTGGTCTTCGTCGTGTGGACGGTCGCGGCACTGGCCGGCGCGGCCGTCCGCCTGGTGCGCAGCGACGCCTGAGACCCTGCGCGCGTCGCGGTGCCCGGCGGTGTCCGGGCACCGCGGCGGCCGTCCCGCCCATCATGGACAGGTGAGATCCGTGAACCACCAGGAGAGCGCCGCTCCCGGCCCGGCCGTGCCGGAGGCCGTGGGTGGCGACCCGCTGTCCGGGCACCCGTTCTTCGTCCGCCTCGCCCGGGCCGGGCAGCGCCTGCGGGAGGTGGACCGCCGCCACCCGTGGATCCTGGACACCGCGGTGGTGGCCGTCGTGTTCCTGGTGTTCTGCCTCCCGGACCTGGTGCACGGCGACGGCGGCCGGGGTCCGCGTGAGCACCGGATCGTCTTCACCGAGCTGCCGGTGCCGGCGATGCTCGCGCTGCAGGTGGGGCTGGTGCTGCCGCTGCTGTGGCGCCGGCGCCGGCCGACGGCCGCGTTCGCCGTGGTGATGGCGGTGTTCGTGCTGCAGTGGTCGATCGGCACGGCACTGCGCGCGGACGTGGCGCTGCTGGTGGCGCTGTACTCGCTGGCGCTGCACGGGCGGCTGCGGGACCTGGCGTGGGCGTGCGCCGCGGTGACGCTCGGCATGGCGGTGGTCGCGGTGCGGGTGTCGTCCGCGGTGTCGGTGTGGGACGGTCTGTTCTTCCTGTTCGCCGCGGTGACCGCGGCGGTCGCGCTGGGCATCGCGGTGCGGGTCCGGCGGGCGCAGCTGGCCGGCCTGCGGGAGCGGGCGGCCCGGTTGGAGGTGGAGCGGGACCAGCGCAGCCGGCTGGCGGCGGCGACCGAGCGCACCCGGGTGGCGCGGGAGATGCACGACATCGTCGGCCACAACCTGTCGGTGATCATCACGCTGGCGGACGGCGGCGCGTACGCGGCCGAGGCGTCGCCGGAGCGCGGCCGGGAGGCCCTGGTGCTGATCGGGGACGCCGGCCGGCAGGCGTTGGGCGAGCTGCGGCGGATGCTCGGGGTGCTGCGCGAGCGGGGCGGCGGCGGCCCGGAGCTGGCTCCGCAGCCTGGCATCACCGACATCGACGGGTTGTGTGCGCGGATGCGGGCGGCCGGGCCGCGGATCGCCTACCGTTCCGAGGGTGAGCTGGACGGGCTGGACCGCGGGGTCCAGTTGATGGCGTACCGCATCGTCCAGGAGGCGCTGACGAATTCGCTCAAGCACGCGGGGCGCGAGACGCGGGCGCGGGTGACGGTGGCGGTCGACGGGGACCGGCTGCGGGTGCGGGTCGACGACAGCGGCCCGCCGGGCGGCGCCGCCGGGCCGCGGCCGGGTGGCGAGGGCCACGGGATCGCGGGGATGCGGGAGCGGGCCGCGCTGTACGGTGGCACGGTCGTGGCGGGTCCTGCGGGAGGTGGGTGGTCGGTGGTGGCCGATCTCGACCTGTCGCCGGTCCCGGACGCTGCGGGGCTCCTCGGCGGTGCGGGGCTCCCCGGCGGTGCGGGTGGTCCGGCGTGACGACGGTGCTGATCGTGGACGACCAGCCGTTGCAGCGGTACGGCTTCCGGATGCTGTTGGAGAGCCGGCCGGACACCGCGGTGGTCGGCGAGGCCGGGCACGGGGCGGAGGCGGTGCGGCTCGCCGCGGAGCTGCGTCCGGACGTGGTGCTGATGGACGTCCGGATGCCGGGGATGGACGGCATCGAGGCGACGCGGCTGATCGTCGCCGCGGGCGGGCGGTCGCGGGTGCTCGTGCTGACGACCTTCGACCTCGACGAGTACGCGCACGCCGCGCTGCGTGCGGGGGCGAGCGGTTTCCTGCTGAAGGACGCCCGCCCGGAGGAACTGCTGGCGGGGATCCGGGCGGTGGCCGAGGGGGATGCCGTCGTGGCGCCGGCGGTGACGCGGCGCCTGCTCGACGCCTACGCCCACCGGCTGCCGGGCCGGCCGCCGGACGCGGCCGAGCAGGAGCCGCGGCTGGCGGCACTGACGGACCGGGAGCGGGAGATCCTGGTGGCGGTCGGGCGGGGCTGGACGAACGGGGAGATCGCGCAGCGCCTGGTGCTGTCGGAGTCGACGGTGAAGACGCACGTCGGCCGGGTACTGGCGAAGATCGGTGCCCGGGACCGCGTCCGGGCCGTCATCTTCGCGTACGACACGGGGCTGACCCGGCCGAACCCGCCGGCCTGACCGGTGTCCCCGGGCGGCCACGCGGGCCGGCCCGCCCGGGGAGCGGGCGGGCCGGCGGTGGCGTCGGTGCACGCCGGGGCCTACAGCGGCTGCGGTTTGATCACGGCGAAGGGCGCGCCCTGCGGGTCGGCGACCACCGCCATCCGGCCGGCCGTCATGTCGAACGGCGGGGCCAGCACGGTGCCGCCCCGCTTGACCAGGGCGTCCACGGTGGAGTCGACGTCGTCGACCGCGAAGTAGGCCAGCCAGTGCGCGGGGGTGCCGGGCGGGTCGTCGGCGAGCAGGGTGACGCCGCCGACGGCGCGGCCGCCCACCCGCAGCTCCCAGTAGGAGTCGGCGCCGTCCATCGGCTCGATCTCGATGCCGAACGCCTCGCCGTAGAAGGCCGTGGCCGCCGGGACGTCGCTGGTGTGCAGTTCGTTCCAGACGAGTGCACCGGCCTCGCCGGTGACCCGGGCGCCGGAGAACTCGCCGGGCTGCCAGACGCCGAACACCGCACCCTGCGGGTCGGCGGCGATCAGCATCCGGCCGAGGTCGCCGACGTCCATCGCAGGGACGAGCAGGGTGCCGCCCGCGGCGACGATCGCGTCCTGGGTGGCCTGCGCGTCGGTGCTGGCCAGGTAGCTCGTCCACACGGTCGGCGGTTCCGGCATGCCCTCGGGTGCCATCGCCGGGCCGATGCCGGCCACGGCCCGGCCGTTGAGCTCGCAGACCGCGTATCCGCCGAACTCGGCCGGTCCGGGCGTGCCCTGCCAGCCGAGCAGGTCGCGGTAGAAGTCCAGCGCGGCCTGCTGGTCCTTGGCCATCAGGTCGACCCAGCACGGGGTGCCGGTCGGGTACGGGGTGGTGACGTCGGGCACGTTCGCTCCTTCGAACGGGGGCTCTCTCCCACCCACCCTGTCGTCACCGAACGGAGCCGGCCGTGTGCGACACGCAGTCGCGGGTGGAGCTTTCCCGCACCGGCCCGGGCCGCGGCCGCCGCCCCTCCCCCGGTGTCGTCGGTCACGAGCGCTCCCGCCGCCGGGCCGTGCAGTTCCTGCTGCCACGGCGCCTCGCAGAGCAGGTCCAGGCCGTGCCGCAGGTGGCGCCGGTAGGTGCCGTACGGGAGGCCGGGACGGCGGGCGGCGGCCTCCCGGGTGGGTGCGCCGGAGAAGTACCCGGCGGTCAGCGCCTCCCGGGCGCGGGCCCCGCGCGGGTCGCGGGCGAGGTCGTCGACGGCGGCGAGCAGCATGGCCGGGTCCCGGCGGACCTGCGCCAGTTGCCCGGGATGGTCGATCAGGTGCTTGAAGAGCAGGGCGAGCGTCTTGTCGGCGGGTTCGACGGCGGCGAGCAGCACGTTGACGACCAGGGCGGTGACCTCGCGGGTGCTCATGGCGATGCCGTCGAACTCGGCCGTGCACAGCATCGACACCAGGTCGTCGCCGGGGGGCGGCGGCGTTCCACGACGGGGGCGAGGTGGGCCTCCAACTGCTCGGCGCAGTCGAGGCAGTGGCGGCGGCGCTCGGGGGTGAGGACCAGGCCGGTGACGAACTCGGTCACCCCGCCCAGCCAGTGGGCGACCTGCTGCCAGTCCTCCTTGTCGAGGCCCAGGACGTCCAGCGTCACGCGGACGGCGAACGGCTTGCCGAAGTCGTTGACGAGGTCGATCCGCCCGCGGGGAGGAAGGGCGCGACCAGCTCGGCCGCGTTGGCACGGACCGCGCGGATCTGCTCCTGCAGGGCGGGCCCCGTGAACGCGCGGACGACGATTCCGCGCTTGGCGGTGTGTTCCGCCCCGGTCATCCGGGCGAGCACCCGGCCGCGCATCACGGGCTCGGCGCGCACCTGGAGCGTCTCGGTGCTGAACGTCTCGTGGTCGCCCAGCACACGTCGGACGTCCTGGTGGCGGGAGAGGAAGTAGCCGTCCACGGCGGGCTCGTGGTGCACCGGCGCGCGGTCCCGCAGCCAGCCGTAGTACCGGTGGGGCGCTGCGGCGAAGCCCTCGGACAGGATGCTGAAACGGCGATCGACCACGGGTGGGGGGACCTCTCACGAAGACGGCACGGCGGAAGCCGGAGCGGCGGGGCCCACCCGACCTGCGGCGCCGTGCGCCGTGCGCCGTGCGCCGTGCGCCGTGCAACGAGGCTGCGGGCAGCCGTGGGTCGGCCTGCCGGGTCGACCGCCCGGCGGCACGACGCCGACTGAGAATGTGTGGGGGGGACCATAGCCTGAGGATCTGTCGGGTTCACGCCACCGACTCTCCCCCGAGGACGCGGCCGGCCCCGGGCGCGGGCGGTCGCCGGATATTGTGCGCGGTCGCCAGCCCGCCTGCCGCAGACTGGGGCCGGAGCAGATCCCGAACTGGAGGACGATCATGGTTGAACGGCCGTTGACGCTGATGGCGGTGCACGCGCATCCCGACGACGAGGCCACCGGGACGGGCGGCGTGCTCGCGCGGTACGCCGCGGAGGGCATCCGCACGGTGCTCGTCACGTGTACGGACGGCGGTTGCGGTGACGGGCCGGGGGGCGTCAAGCCGGGCGATCCCGGGCACGATCCGGCCGCCGTGGCCGCGATGCGCCGCGAGGAGCTCCGGGCGAGCTGCGAGGTCCTGGGGATCGGCCACCTGGAGCTGTTGGAGTACGCGGACTCCGGGATGATGGGCTGGGCGGCCAACGACGCGCCCGGCTCGTTCTGGCGGACGCCGGTGGAGGAGGGCGCCGCCCGCCTCGCCGAACTGCTGAAGCAGTACAAGCCCGACGTGGTCGTGACCTACGACGAGAACGGGTTCTACGGCCACCCCGACCACATCCAGGCGAACCGCATCACGATGGCGGCGCTGGAGATGACCGGGATGACGCCCAAGGTGTACTGGACGACGGCTCCGCGCTCGCAGATGCAGCGGTTCGGCGAGGTCATGCGGGAGTTCGGCGGCGACTGGGAGGAGCCGGACCCGGCGGAGGCCGCCGCCCTGGCCGAGATCGGCCTGCCCGACGAGGAGATCACCACCTGGGTGGACACCACCGCGTTCGGCGACCGGAAGTTCGACGCGCTGGCCGCGCACGCCAGTCAGGGCGAGAACATCTTCTTCCTGAAGATGGGCAAGGAGCGGTTCACCGAGCTCATGGGCACGGAGACCTTCGTGCGGGTGCAGGACACCACGGGTGCGGCCGTGCCCGAGAACGACCTCTTCGCCGGACTTCGCTGACCGACGGCGCCGCCGGACTTCGCCGGTCGATCGCTGGTCGACGGCGCCGCCGGACGGTGCCGCGCGGGCGTCGCCGTGGCCGGACCTGCAGGAGCGGGTCCGGCCACGGCCGTTCCCGGCCCGTGTGCGGCGGCCCGGTCCGGGGCCCGGCCGCGGACCGGCTGAGCGGTCGCGAACCGGTCGTGTACCGCCCAGGCCGTTCGGCGGGGGTCACCCCTCCGTTCGGCGGGAGGGGCGGCCCGCCGGTCGGCGGGTGGCGTTTCGGCCGATCGGCGGATGCCCGAGGTTTCGGCAGGATGATCGTATGATTGGGCAGAGCGGCAAGGAGGTCTGACGGTGCGTCGCCTGAGCTCCTTGCCCGTACCCGAACTGGCGGACGGCACGGTGGTGCTCCGCCGGCCCGAGGCCGCGGACGCCGCGACCGTCCTCGCCGGCACCCGCGACCCGCTGGTCCGCGAGTTCATGCAGGGGGTGATCCCCCATCAGGACCTCGACGCGGCCGCGCGCTGGCTCGCCGACATCCCGGCGCGCCTCTGGGCGCTGGACCGGGCGGCGTACTTCACTGTGGCATCCGTCACGGAGGGCCGCGCCGTGGGCTGGGCCGAACTCGTCGATCTGCGACCCGAAGAGGGTGCCGCGGAGGCGGCGGTCTGGCTGTTGCCCGAGGCACGGAGCCTCAGGACGGCCACCTCCGCGCTGCGCCTGCTCTGCCGGTTCGGCTTCGAGCAGCTCGGCCTGGGCCGGATTGACGCGTACGCTGCGGCAGATAACATGCCTGTTCAGGTGGTTGGTGCCTACATCGGATTCCGCCGCGCCGGATTCCGGCCCGGACTGTTCCGCAGTTCGCGGACGCAGGCGCTGCACGACGCCGTACACGCGACGCTCACACCCGAGGACCTGTGCTGACATCTTTCTGACGTAGCGTCAGGCAAACGGGGCGTTCCGCATGGCACGCACGAGGACGGGCTGGCCCGTCGAGAGGGAGGGGACCCTGATGTCGGGGGGAGCTGTTTCGCCGTCCACGGAGACGGCACCCGGGGGAGGTTCGGAGCTGCTGCGGCTCACCGCGCCCGCCGAGGGCCCGGCGGGCGGCCGGATCGACCTCGCGGTCGAGGCGACCGGGGAGTTCCGGGTCGAGCGCGTCGCGGCCGGCGCCCGCGCGTTCAGAAGCGGTCGCGTCGACCGGGTCTTCCTGACACGGGTCGTGAAAGCGCTCTCATCCGCCGCACCGGGAAACGCCCAGGTCACCGCCGGTGCCGACGCCGGGTCGACACCCGCGCGTCGCCTGTTCGCCACCGGAATGCCGTCCGGCGTCGACGCCGTCTGGGACGACGCCGCTGGCGTCCCCGTCCCCGGCATCGCCCGCGCGCTGGAGGTACTGGCGGCCCAGGTCCTCGACCCCGCCGCCGCCGGCCTGCTGCCCTCCTCCCTCGTCCAGCTCGACCAGCCGGAACCCGACCCCGCCGAGCCGACCGCCGGCACCGGCCGGCCCGCCGCCGCCGTCGGATCCGTCGGCGGCCGCCCGGCCTACGCACTCGCCAGGCCCGGTGAGGGCTTCGGACTCACCGCGCTCGAGGACGGCACCGAACTCGGCGGGTCCGGCACCGACGCCGGCGTCCTGCCCACCGCGGTGGCCCTCGGTCCGGCCGACGGCCGCGAGCTGTTCGCGGTCGGCGGCGAGGACGGCTCCGTCCAGGTCTGGGACGCCGTCAGCGGCGAACTGCTGCACGGCACGGCCGGCGGCGAGGGCGCCCAGGCGGTCGCCGCCGCCACCGTGCACGGCGTCCCGCTCGCCTTCTCCGCCGGACGGGCCGGCGAGATCCGCGCCTGGCGCACCGCGGACGGCCGTGGCCTCGGCCTGCTGCCCGTGGCCGGAGCCGGCGCCGCCGCGCTCTGCCACGCCCGCTGCGCCGACCTGGACCTGCTCGCCGCCGGCAGCACCGACGGCCTCGTCCGGGTCTGGGACACCGCCACCGGCGAACAGCTCCACCTGCTGGTCGGCCACACCGACCGGATCACCGCACTCGCCGTCCTCACCCTCGGCAACCAGGCCGTGCTCGCCTCCGCCGGCGCCGACGCGACCGTCCGCCTGTGGGACCTCGCCACCGGGCAGCCCGTCGCCGTCCTCACCGGCCACTCCGCCTCGGTCACCGGCCTGGCCTTCCTGCAGCCGGACGGCGACCCGCTGCTCGCCTCCTGCGCCCTCGACGGCACCCTGCGGCTGTGGGACGTCTACACCGGCACCGCCGTCGGCGGCCGCCCCGCCCGCCAGGGCTGGCTCACCGCGCTCGCCGCGCTGCACCTCGACGGCCGCCAGGTGCTCGCCGTCGGCGACGAACACGGCGCCGTGACGCTGTGGGACCCGACCGGCTTCACCCGGCTCACCGAACTCGCGGCGGGCGGCGGCCACCCCGTCAACGCGCTGACCGTCCTCGCGGCGGACGGCCCGCCCCGGCTGGCCGCCGGCCACGGCGACGGCACCGTCCGGCTGCTGGACCCGGCCGGCGGCCCCGGCCCCTGGACGGCCGCCGCCGACGGCGGCCCGGTCACCTCGCTCGCCGTGTGCCCCGCGGACGACGGGCCGGTCCTGGTCTGCGGCACCGCCTCGGGCGCCGTCCGCTGCCTCGACGCCCGGACCGGCACCGAGCTGCCGCTGCCCACCCCGCACACCGGGGCCGTGACCGGCCTCGCCTTCTGCCCGCCCGTCGGCGACGCACCGGCACTGCTGGTCTCCGCCGGAGAGGACGGGACGGTCCGGGTGCGCGACGCGCTCGCCGGCGCCCAGCTGCGCCGCTTCACCGCCGACCGCGACGGCGTCACCGCCCTCGCAGCCGGCGAGGTGGCGGGCCACCAGGTCGTCGCCACCGGCGGCCCGGCCGGCCGGGTCGGGCTGTGGGACGCCGCGCTCGGCCTCCCGCTGCTCGAACTCGCGGGCACGGCCGGCCCGGTGGAGGTCCTCGCCTTCGGCCGGGTGGGCGGCCGCGAGGTGCTGGCCGCCGGCGGCGCCGACGGCGTCCTGAGGATCTGGAACGCCGACGACGGCACCGCGGTCGGCGAGTTCGCCGGCGGCGGCGCCGCGGTGCGCAGCGTCACCCTGCAGGACCTCGACGGCGAGGCCCTGCTGGCCTGCGGCGACCAGCAGGCGGTGCTGCGGCTGTGGCACGTCACCAGCGGAGCGCTGCTCAACGAGGCGGAGGTGGACCGGGTCCCGCTCGCGATCGCGTTCGGCGACACGGGCCTGTACACGGTCGGCCCGGACGGCGCGACCGCTCTCTGAGCGGCACGCCGACGGTCACGACCGATCGACCGAAGGGCCGGCCCGCCGTGCGACGGGCCGGCCCACCGGCGGCACGCCAGTGCGGCCGGCACAGACAGGCGAGAGCCTGGCGGAACTGGGGTGGGGGTACATCATGAGCGGTTCGTCGTCCTTCAAGATCGACCTGGAAGAGGTGGAGGCGGCCACCAAGGCGATCCGGGCCATGCTCGACGACCTCGAGGCGCCGACGGCGCGGCTGGAGGCGGTGATCAACCAGATCAAGCCGACGGCCTACGGCAGCGAGGCCGTCGGCAAGTCGCTGACCGGCGGCACCTCCTCGGTCGGCGGGCTCCCCGAGCACCAGAAGCAGGTCTTCGACGGGGTCAAGGCCTACCTGCAGAACTCGGCGCAGATGGCCGCCAACCTCGAACTCATGGTGCAGCGCTACCGGGAGACCGAGGCGACCCAGACCGCCGAGCTCACCCGGCTGAACGGCGGCCGCGGCGCCGAGGCCGGCACCCTCGCATCACCGGTCTCCACCACCCCGCTGTCGACCGTCCCGGGCACCCCGGCGTCACCGCTCACCGCGGTCGACGGGATCCCGGCCACCGAGCCGCTGCGCGCCGTCGACGGCGTACCGGTCTCCGAACCGCACCGTGCGACGATCGGCCTACCGCTCTCCGAGCCGCTGCGCGCCGTCGACGGCATACCGGCCACCGAACCGCTGCGCGCCGTCGACGGCATACCGGCCACCGAACCGCTGCGCGCCGTCGACGGCATCAGGCCCCCCGAGCCGGTCACGCTGCCGACGCACCACACCCCCGAACCCGCCTTCCACACCCCCGACGCCCCCGACCTCTCGTACAACTCGCACGCGGACGACGACGTGGACCCGCCGCCGCTGCACGGCGGGGGACGCAACATGCTCATCTGAGCCTGCCGTTCCGGACGCGCAGCCCCGGCGCCGATCCGCCTGACGCATCGTCACATGTCCAAGAACATCGAGTCCGAGCGGGCGTCCCCCGCCGACTCGGGTCCCCAGTCCCAGGCCAGCCGGCCAGCCCAAGAGAGCGACTCGTCATGATCGTGCTGCCGCCCGACCTCGCCGAAGTGCTGAAGGTCGTCCAGAGCAACGAACACGGATCCGGTGTCGTCTTCCCCGACGCGAACGAAGACCTACTGGCGGAACTCGCCGACGCCTGGGAGGCGTGGACCGCCGCCGCCGAACCCGCCATCCGCACCATCGTCGCCAACGCCAACCGCGCCATGGCCAACATGTCCGGCGCCGCGGCCGAGAGCTTCCAGGGCTACCTGCACAAGTACGCCGGCAGCGACCAGTCGCACGCGGCGACCACCCTCGACGCCGGTGCCGCGATGGCCCAGTCGCTGCGCGGCGCGCACGAGGCCGTCAGCCAGACCAAGTCCGAGATGGTGCGCGAACTCCAGTACGCCAAGGAGTACATGGAGCAGAATCCGGCCGGGAAGCACGACGACATCGCCCAGTCCGAGGGCATCAAGACGGCCGCGGACACCTACAACACCTACGTCGGCCAGGTCGGCACCGGCATCGACACGATGCTGCGCCAGAGCGCCGGACACGTCGAGCGGATGACCAGCGCCGGACAGGTGGCGCGCCTCGGCGGATCCGGCGGGAGCGACAGCACCTCCCCCACCCGCACCACCGGCCCCAACACCGCACTCGACCCGACCAGCCTGCTGCACCCCACCGCCACCACCGGGATCGACTCGCTGGCCACCCTGCCGGGCGGCCCCGGCCCCGCGATGCCTTCCGGACCGCTCTCCGCGCCGTTCGACCCCGCCGCGGGCATGCCCTCCCCCGGCATGCCCGGCGCCGGCTTCGGCGGCGGAGCACCCGGCGACGGGTTCGGCGCGGGCGGCGCAGGCAGTGCGGGCGGCGCGGCCGCGTACAAGCCCCAACTCAGCGCACTGAAGCCCTTCCAGCCGCCGGCACCCGTCCCCTTCTCGGGCAGCCTCGGTGGTGGCGGCGGCTCGGCCGGCGGCGCCGGCGGCGCACCCGTCTTCTCGCCGCTGACCCCCCGTCTCGGCCTCGCCGGTCTCACCGACCTGCCCGGCTCCTCCGGCTCCCTCGGTGGTGCGGGCGGCAGCGGCGGCTCGGGCACCCTCGCACCGTGGAACCCCCCGACCCCGGGCGGCCCCGCGATCGGAGGGCCGGGCGGAGCGATCGGCGGGCTGCCACTCGGCGGCATCGGCGGGCTCGGCGGCCGTGTCGGCGGCGCCACCGGGGGAACGCGTTCCACCGCGGGCGCCTTCAAGCCGCTGACCCCCGGCGGCGTCGGTGGTTTCGGAGGCGGCCCGGGCGGCACCCGCGGCCTCGGCGGCGTCGGCGGTGCCGGTGGCCTCGGCGGAGGTGCGGCCGGAGGCCGCGGTCTCGGCGGCGGCGGTGGTGTCGGCGCACTGGGCGCAGGCGCCTCCGCGAAGGGGTACGCCACCCGGGCCGGACTCGGCGCCGGCGGCCTCGGCGGGGCGGAGGGCGGCCTGCGGGCCGGCGGCACCGGTGCCGCCGGGTACGGCCGCTCCGAGGCCGGCTCCACCGGCACCGGCCGCGGCACCGGCCCCGCCGGCATGGCCGGGGCCCACGCCCCGGGCGGCATGGGCGGCGCCGGCGGCCGCGGCGAGAAGCGCGGCGGCAACCGGTTCGTCCGCCCGACCCGCTTCGGCTGCGAGGGGCCGGAGGACGAGGACGAGACGCTGCTCGGCGACCGCGGCATCACCGGCCAGGCCGTCCGGCACGAGGAGGGCGACCGCCACTGGGAGCGGATGCGGCGCCGCTGGCTCGACTCCGCCCGCACCGAGGGCCCGGCCCCCCAGGCCCCGGCCGCCGCGGGCGCGGAGACTCCGGCGGAACAGAACACCCTGCTCAACCAGCTGACCACCGCCCTGCTCGGTCCCGAAGCGGGCACGGACGGCGCCGCCACCGACACGGCCACGGGCTCCGACAACGGCAGCGGTGGCGGCAGTGGTGAGGGCGGGTCCGCGGCGTCCGGCGGCGAGCGGCCGGCGCACGGCTCCCGGGACGAGGGCACCGGCACGTCCTCCTCGCCGGACGAGGACTACCTCGACCGCGCCCGGTCCGTCGCCGCTCGCCGCGGCCGCCCGGACGACGACACCCCGGCGGCCTCCGCCGCCACCGGCACGGGGTCGGGAGCCGACGGCGCAGACAAGCCCGCCGAGCGAGCCCCGCTCCGTCAGGAGGGCGGCTACCAGGTACCGAGCCCGTTCCTGCGGGCCGCACTCGCCCGCCTCGCCACCTCCGGCGGCGCGGACGGTGCCGCCCCGGGCGGTGCGGCCTCGTAACCGACCTGCCGTCGTACGACCGCCGCACACCCCGCAGCCTTCCCACCGCCGTCCGCCCGCTCCCACGAGCGGGCGGACGGCCGGCACGAACTGGACGAACCCATGGATGAGCAGACAGGCGCAGAACAGGCTCACGCCGTACTGCGCGAAACCGTGAGCAGCCCCCGCCTTCAGGAAGCCGCGCTGCAGCCGACCGAGGCATGGGAGGTCGCCGAGCCCACCGCCCGTCTGCAGCCCATGGAGCGCGGCGTCCCCTTGGCCGAACCCACCGCCCGCCTGCAGCCGATGGAGTCCGTCCACCTCGCCGAACCCACCGCGCGTCTGCAGCCCATGGAGCGCGGCGTCCCCTTGGCCGAACCCACCGCCCGCCTGCAGCCGATGGAGTCCGTCCACCTCGCCGAACCCACCGCGCGT
>NZ_JBFBJY010000009.1:141684-172558 GCF_040702125.1 Kitasatospora sp. NPDC085895
GCGTCTGCAGCCCATGGAGCGCGGCGTCCCCTTGGCCGAACCCACCGCTCCCCTCCAACCCATGGAGCGCGGCGTCCCGATGGCAGAACACACTGCCCGGCTGCGGCCCGACGCGGTGGAGGCGTCCCCGACGCAGACCACCGCGCTCGCCACGACGGCCCGGACCGCCCCCGACGCCCAGGTGAAGCGACTCGCGCCGACCACCGCCGCCGCGGCGCAGTCCGGCGGATCCGCCGGCAGCGGCTTCGAGGTGAATCCGGAGCAGTACCGCGCCGCGGTCAGCCCGGTGCTCGCGGCGGCCGACCAGCTCACCCAACTCGTCACCGGGCTCTCGGCGTTCCTCGACCACACCCAGTCGACGGCCCCGTGGGGCAACGACGAGTCCGGCAAGAAGTTCGCGGAGGGCGAGAAGGGCTACCTGCGGTACAGCACCGACACGCTCAAGGGTCTCAAGGGCATGCCGGAGGCCGTCCGTTACGTCGCGGACGGCCTCAAGGCCATGGCCGAGAACTACCGGGCGACCGAGGAGGGCACCACCTCGGTCTTCCAGGGCGGCGGAACCGACGGCGTGTCCGTCCCCCAGACCGGTTCGTACAGCGCGCCCGTCAACGTCACCTCTCCGGGCGCCACCCTGCGCGACATCGCACAGGCCCACCCGTCCACCACCCGAAGGGCCTGATCCGATGGCGGTCGAACTCCCCGAGCCCCTGCAGTGGGTGCTCCTCCTGCTGGCGGGCACCCGCTGGCCGGAGGCCGACGAGGACATGCTCCGCGACATGGCGGAGCGCTGGCGCGACGGCGCCAAGACCCTGGAGGACGCCGGACGCTCCGCCGACTCCGCGGTGAAGCGCGCGCTCGACGGCCAGCGCGGCGCGGCCGCCGACGCCCTGGGCAAGCACTGGTCGCAGTTCACCACCGGCAAGGGCACCGAGGCGGAGCCGGGGTACTTCCCCGGTCTCGTCCAGGCCTGCAACGGCATGGGCGACATGCTGGAGGCGATGGCCAACTCCGCGGAGACCGCGAAGATCCAGATCGTGGCCCAACTCGGCATCCTGGCCTTCGAGATCGCCACCGCGGAGGCGGAGGCGCCGTTCACCGCGGGTGCCTCGCTGGCCGAGATCCCGGTGTTCGTCGGCATCAGCCGCACCGCCGTCCAGCAGATCCTGAAGCAACTGCTGAAGGAGACGCTGCAGTTCGCGGCGAAGCAGGCCGCGCAGATGGCCGCGATCAACCTGCTGGCCCAGGGCATCGAGGTGATGGAGGGCCACCGCAAGAGCGTCGACATGAAGGAGCTCGGCCAGAACGCCCTCGGCGGTGCCGTCGCCGGTGCCAGCGGCCACCTGATCGGCAAGGGCCTCAGTGCCGGCGGGTCGAAGCTCGGCCTCAGCAGCGTCATGGAGACCACCGCGGGCCGGATGGCCCACGGCGCAGCCGTCGGCGTCGGTGCGGACGTCTCCACCCAGCTCATCACGACCGGTCACGTCGAGGGCGGCAGCCTGCTCGGCTCCGGTCTGAGCGGCGGTGCCTCGGTCGGCCTGCACCGCGGCGCGGCCGCCGTGAAGGGCCACTTCAACGGCCCGCCGAAGATCCCCACCCCGCACGCCGGCCCCGAGGGCGCCGGCGGCGCCACCCCCGGAGCGGGCAGCGGGTCGGGCGGCGCACCGGTCTTCTCCAAGTCGGACTCCGGCTCGTCGAGCTACCGCGGACCGTCCGCCGAGGGCCTGTCCGGCGGCTCGCACGAGGCACCGGCCTCGACCGGCTCGACCGGTTCCGCCGGCTCGGCGGGCAGCTCCGTCGGCGGTCACTCCGCCACCGGCCTGACCGGGGGCTCCAACGGATCCACCGGCTCGTCCGGTTCGGCCGGCACGGGCAGTTCGGCGGCTACGGCGCACGGCGGTGGCGAGGGCGGCACGAGCCGTCCCGAGAGCGCTCCCGCGCCGGCCTCCGGCACCCGGGGCCTGGTCCCGTTCGGTTCCGACCGCCCCGCGCCCGTCGCCGAGCACGCCCCGGCGAACGAGACCGCCGCGACCGGGCAGCCGACCCCGCACACGGCCGACCGTCCCGCACCCCCCGCCGCGCACACCCCTGCGCCCGAGACCGCTGCCGCCCCGGCCGCCGCCCGTGGCGACTCCGCCGAGCCTGCGCCGCGTCCCGCGGAACCCGTGCACCAGGTCTCCGAGAGCGCGCCGCGCGCCCCCGAGACCACTCCCCGGGGCACCGAGCACGCGCCGGTCGCGCACGAGCAGGCCCCCGGGCAGATCCACGAGCAGGCACCGCCGCAGGCCCGTCAGGACGTCCAGCCGTCGCCGCACGCGACCACGGGCGAGACCCGCACGGTGCCGGCCGACCCGGCCCCGGCGCACGAGTCCCGGCCCGCCGCCGCGGATCACGCCGGTGACCGGGCGCCGGTCGCCGACCGGCCGACGACGGCCCCGGTCCACGAGGCCCCGGCGCCGAGCCGCGAGACCTCCGTGCCCGTGCACGAGGCCCCGGCGCACACGCAGCAGACCGCTGCCCCCGTGCACGAGACCCCGGCGCACACGCAACAGACCGCTGCCCCCGTGCACGAGACGCCCGTCCCGACCCGCGACACCTCCGTGCCCGTGCACGAGACGTCTGCGCACGTGCCCCCCGTGCACGAGACACCGGTGCACACGCAGCAGCCGACCGGGCCCGTCCACGACACGCCTACGCCCGTCCACGAGACGCCCACCCCCGCGCAGCAGGCCCCGGCCCACGTCCAGCCGGGCACCGGCCCCGTCCACAACTCGGCACCGCCCGTCCACGAGACCCCCGCCCCCGTCCACGAGGGTGCCGCGGAGCGTCCGGCGGCGGCCGTGCCGCACACGGCAGCTCCGGCCTCGGCCCCGGCGCAGGGCCATGTCGCGGGGGGTGGCGGCGAGCACCGTGCCCCGGCCCCCGAGTCGGAAGCCCCGGCACCGGCGTCCAGCCGGCTGGACGGCACCGGCCCGCTCGGCGGTGCCGCGCACCTGGGCGCGCCCGGTGGCGACACGCACCTCAACGGCGGTACCCGGATCTCGGGCGGTCAGACCCAGGGCAGGCCTGCGCCGGAGACCGTGCCGGGGAACGTCGTTCCCGACAATGCCGGGTCCACCGTCCAGCAGCCGGCGGGCACGCCGCCCGTATCGGGCGGGTTCATGCCCGGTCCGGTGCCGGGCGGCGGCTCCGCCCACACGGCGGGCGGCGGCGCCCGTACGCCCTCGCCCCACGCCACGACCGGTCCGGTGTCGCAGCGCCCGGTGGAGCCGACCCCGCAGCCCGGAGGCGGCACCGTCCGGCCGGGCACGGGCCGGACGTCCGACACCCACGTGCCGCCCCCGCCCCCGCCGCCGCAGCACCAGGCGGGCGGGACTCCGCGGACCCTCGGCGACCCGAGCGGGTCCTCGTCGTCCGCGCCCCGCACCGGTCGGACCGGCGACGAGCACCTCCCGCCGCCCCCGCCGCCGTCGGGGAACTCCCGCCTCCGTCCGATCGACGAGGCTCCGACCCGGGACGAGCTGGCGCAGCTGCACCAGCACCCGGCCGGTCCGTCGCTGATCCACCCGCCCAAGGCGGATCCGGCGGCGCTGGCCCGGTACAAGAGCGACAACAAGTTCAACTTCAAGCTGACCGGCGAACTGCGGACGGCGGCGAACACCCTGCTGCACGGCTCGTGGGGACGGCACGAATCGGGTGTCCAGACGCCGAACGGCCGGCCGGACGTCAAGGTCAGCCCGTACTCGCAGTCGTTCAAGACGCACCTCGACCCGCTGACCCTCAAGGCCCTGCACTCAGATGCCGCCGGCGCGATCACGGAGCCGCTGCGCAACGAGCTCGGCCCGGACGCCATGGTCTACCAGGGCAACCAGGTGCTGGAGGCGGCGGGCAACCTGGACTTCCGTACGCAGGAGCACTTCCAGCAGCAGGAGATCCGCCGGAACGTGCTGGAGCGCCTGGCCCGCCAGGACTCGCAGCAGACCTGGCACCCGGTCGGCGAGCAGCGGGTGAACGACCACCTGGACGGCTCGACGTCCGCGATGGACGGCGTGAACCGGCTGCTGGGCGGGCACGACGGCCACCCCGGCTTCGACGGCATCGTGCTGGGCGAGAAGCACAGCGCGTCGCCGAGCTGGCGCTTCCTCAGCGAGAACATGCAGGGTCTGAAGGCCGCGGGCGTCGACCGGATCTACGTCGAGTCGCTCCGCGACGACGCCTTCCAGCAGCACCTGAGCGATTTCCAGCGCCCCGGCGGCACCATGTCGCCGAACCTGGAGAAGATGCTCCGCACGTACGACCGCAACCTGACCTCCCCGCCCGGCCACGGCCTGTACGAGACCGTGGTGCGCGCGAAGGAGGAGGGCGTGACGATCCACGCGGTGGACGGCTACCCGGCGCGGCGGCCGCACGACCTCGGACGGCAGGCGCTGGAGGAGCGCGCGCGGCTGCTCAACTCCTACATGAACCATGCCATCACGGAAGGCGGCGGGACCGGCAAGTACGTGCTGGTCACCGGCAAGGCGCACGTCCATGAGCACGCGAACAGCAACGGCCACCGGATCCCCGGTGTGGCCGAGATGCTGGGCGCCCCGTCGGTGCGGCTGACCGACGGGGGTTCGCCGAACCCGAACGGGGCACCGCACGACGCGACCGCCAGCACCGACTCCGGGAACATGCGCCTCGGTTACCTCCCCCGGGAGTCGACCGGGCAGGACCCGGCGGACACGGCCCAGCAGCACGGCAACGGCGCCCCGCCCGCGCCCCCGGCCCCGCCGGTGCCGCACCAGGGCGGGGACGGCTCCTCGCAGCAGGCCCACGGCCTCGGTACCGACAACACACCCGCGCCCCCGGCCCCGCCGGTGTCGCACCAGGGCGGGGACGGCTCGTCCCCGTCGACCCGGAGCCTCGGCGGCGACACCACCCCGCCGGCCCCGCCCGCCCCGCCGACCCAGCAGCACACGGCCGGATCCGCGCAGTCCGGCCACCGGACCCCGCCCGCGACGACGCCGAACACGGCGCCGGCCCCCGGCCACAACGCCCCGGCGACCGGTGGCCACAACGCGCCGCCGACGGCCGGCCACACCAACGCGCCCGCCACCGGTCAGCACAACGCACCGTCGACCAGCGCCCACGACCAGTTCCTCGACCGGCAGAAGCAGGCGCGCGACGCCGAACTGCAGGCGCTGTCCGGCAGGTCCCCGGTGCGCGACGCGGTCGGCCAGCTCGGTCGGGAGCAGCGGGCGGTGGCGACGCCGCCGCCCGGCGCCGACCGGCTGCGTCAGGACCTGCCGTCCATGTCGCCGCAGGAGCGGACCCGGGAGCTGGCCGGCCTGACCCCGGAGAACCGGCGCTGGCTTGCACGCGACCCGCAGACGGTGGACGCGCTGAAGAACGCGCTGCCGCCGAAGGAGTTCGCGAAGACCGCGGCGGAGCTGATGGTGCACGTGGACCCGCGCGCGGAGCGCGCGCCCTCGGCACGGCAGGAGGCGCAGCAGCAGATCGCCCGGATGCTCCAGGACCCGGAGACCGCCGCGCGGCTGCTGAAGAACGGCGCCGACGTCGTGGTGGTCCCGAAGGACGTGCGGATGCCGGACGTCCCGGAGCTGAACAACCTGCGCGGGGTGCACAACAACTCCTCGGCGGGCGCCGGCCGCGGCTACGACGACATGCGCGGCTCGGGCGGACGGCACTCGGCGGTCACCGAGGAGAACCTGCTCGGCGAGCACACCCCGATCGGGCACGGCGGGCACTACGAGGACGGGTACTCCACCACCACGCACGAGTTCACCCACACCGTGCACCGGTACGGCCTGGACGCGCACGACCAGAAGCTGATCACCGACACCTTCAACCAGAAGCACGGCGACCCGAACGCCGCCTGGCCGGACGGTCCGCGCCACGACACCAGCGGGAAGCCGGTCGACAACTACTCCTCGCGCGACGAACAGGAGTACTTCGCACAGGTCACCAATGCGTACCTGGGCACCAACCACGGCACCGACCCGTACACCGGCCAGCCGCGCAACAACGGCGCGGACTGGGTGCGGCAGAACGAGCCGGCCATGCTGCCGCTGCTGGAGAAGCTGTACGGCAAGGACCCGGGGGCGGTGCACGGCGGGCCGGCCAACCCGGTGCACGCCACCACGGCCGAGAACCACATGTACGAGGGCTTCCAGGACTTCATGGACCGGGTCGACGGCGACGGGAGCAACCCCCCGGCCCACCAGCCGCCGACCGCAACGCAGCCGGTCCCGCCGGCCCCGTCGGCGGGCAACCCCGGTCAGCACGGCGGGAGTTCCTCGCACCTGCCCCCGCCGCCGCCGAAGGCGCCGGGCTTCGGCAGCAAGCCCGCGGCCGGCGACGGGTACTCGCACAAGATCGACGGCGAGAAGACCTTCGAGGCGATCAAGGACTTCCTGCCGGACTCCTCGGAGTTCGACAAGGTCAAGGACAACCTGAAGAAGTACGAGCGGTCCGCGCTGATCGACGGCGACACCGACGCGATCCTGCACTCGTACCAGCAGCAGAAGCAGCTGCACGTGGACGTGCTGCGCCGCAGCGTCCCCGAGTCGCTCGACGCGGTGAACCACCGGCTGGACGAGATCGCCCGCCAGACACCGGACCGCCAGGCCGAACTGGCGGGCGAGAAGCACAACCTGGAGACCGCGAAGGCGAACCTCGAGGGGCAGCGGGACCGGCTCGCCGTCTACGAGCACGAGCTGGCCAGGCTCACGGGCGAACCCAAGCCCGGAACGCCCGAGTTGAAGGCGCTGCAGGACGCCCGCCAGCAGGCGGAGCCGCGCATCGCCAAGGACGCCATGGAGCGGATCGAGGAGCAGCGCAAGGCCGTCGCCGACCTCCGGCAGGAGGCCGACCAGCGGCTCAAGGACGCCGAGACCGCCTACCAGAACGAGACCAACAAGCGGACCGCCACCGGATCCACCAAGGAGACCGCGGCGGAGGCGGCCGCGAAGACCACCCGGAACGTCTTCGCGAGCCGGGTCGAGGACCTCAAGGTCCGCGACGAGGAGCTCGCGCAGGACCTCCGGGCGCGCAAGGACGCCCTCGCCGGGAACTACGGGCCGACGCCGCCCAAGCCGAAGAAGGGGGCCGAGCACGAGCTGACCGACGGTGCCTACCGCGCCGCGTTCGGCTACTCGGACCACGGGGTGATGGCGGGCGAGCCGCACGCCGAGAAGACCGTCCGCCGGATGGTGGACGGCGACGTCAAGCTCGGTGCCGCGGTGGTCAACCGCAACCACGTGGTGGCGGACTACATGGTGCACAAGTACGTGACGGCCGCCGTGTTCAAGGCGAGGTCGTTCGGCGACGAGCAGCACCGGGTGGAGGCGTCGAAGGCCTTCTCCGACTTCGCCGACACCATGGCGCCCGACCAGCACCGGGTCTACGACAAGGACGGGAAGCGGGCCGCCAAGCGGCTCGACGCCAAGGGCGGCCTGGAGCACGCCGCGCTGACCTGGCGCGACCTCGGCTACACCGCCAAGGACGTCGACCTGCGCGCCGCCTACGGCAACGACAGGCTCGCGCCGGCCTTCAGCCCGGCGAAGACGGACGATCCGGCGAGCGCGGGCGCGGCCAAGCAGGAGCTGCAGAACCAGCTGAACCGGTCCGGCCTGGACGGCCCGGTAAAGGCGGAGTTCGACCGGTACGCGGCCACCGTGGCGAAGTTCTCCGACGATCCCTCACCGCAGAACCTGGCGGAGATGAAGGACGCCCTCGCGGTCGTCCACACCAAGGTCCGCGAGCAGGCCGTCGAGGACCTCGCCCTGGTGCACGGCGTCACCGGGCCACGCCACCTCGACGACACGGTCGCGGCGGCGCGCCAGGCGGCCGCCGAGCCGCCCGGCGGCCCGGGCGGCTCGCCGGCGCACGAGCGGCTCGCCGACCGGCTCGACGACCTGGCGGGCGCGTACGACCGCCTCGGCCAGGACCGCCAGGACCTGAAGGGCCTGGCGCACGACCTGCGCAACGACCCCAACGCGGTGCGGCCCGAGCAGCTGGAGGCGTTCGCCGACAGGCTGCCGAACGAGCGCGAGCAGCTGCGCCGGGACGAGGTGCAGCACCGTCTCGACGAGGCGGGGGAGACCCTCAAGCCCGGCGGCACCCCGGCCGCGATCAAGTCGGCCGCCGCGAAGCTGCTGACCAGGGCCGACGCCGACATCAGGACGGTGGGCGAGCAGTACGGAGGCGCCTTCCCCCGGGCGGGCGCGGGGGAGAACCACCCCGCCGGCCTGTTCGACCGGGCCGTGCAGGCCAAGGTCGAGGACGTGCCGAAGCTGATCGAGGAGATCACCGCGGGGCTGTCCAACAGCGCCTCCAACCTGCGCTTCGGCGACGAGCTGACCAACAAGTGGATCCAGAACTTCCTCGACCCGCACGTGATCCGGGACCAGGACGTGCTGACCGCCGTGGCCAAGGGCGACCTGCCGCCCGAGGCGCTCTACTCGCCGCACACCCTGGACCTGCTGCGCGGCCTGCGCACGCTGGAGGACACCGGTCTGGCCCCGCGCGAGCTGCGCGACCTGATGGCCCCGAAGACCGAGGCCGACATGGTCGACCTCCACCAGCCGGGCCAGAAGCCGAGCGCCAGCGCGGTCAACATCGCCGACGAGCACGGCATGCTGAACCACGCGGGCGGCAGGACCCCGGTCTCCTCGTCCGGCGACTTCACCCGCCAGCCCGGGCAGTCCGCGAACCCGGTGGTCGGCTCCGAGGCGCTGCACGACCCGGCCCGCGACGCCCGGCCGGGCGCCGAGGGCCACGAGATCGGGACCACTCCGCCCCCCGCCACGCCCCGGCCCCCGGCGAGCCAGGACACCGACGTGGTGATGGCCACCCAGGACCACGGCACGCCCACCGCGTCGCAGGACCACGACACACCGATGCCCTCGCAGAGCCACGACGTGCCGATGCTGTCGCAGAGCCAGGACCACCCGATGGCCTCGCAGCAGACCGTCCGGCCGGAGAAGCGCCGGGTCGACCCGGACGACGACATGCTGATGCCCGACGCGCCGCCGTCCAAGCGCCGCGAGACGGACGCGGTGCCGACGCCGCCGCCCCCGCCGCCGGTCGCGCACCCCGCCGGGGGCGGCCACCAGAGCACCGGCACCCGGGGCTTCGGCACGCTGCCCTCGCCTCCGCCGCCGACCGGAAGCCACACCCAGGCCACCGGAAGCCACACCCCGGCCGCCGGGTCCGGGACCCCGCACCAGCCGGCGGCCGCACACGACGGCGCGCCGGAGCACCACGGCCAGCAGCACGAGGGGCCGCAGCACGAGGCCGACCCGCATCAGCACCACGAGGACGCCGACCAGCAGCCGCACGACGACCAGCAGGTGCCGCCCGTGGAGCCGCTGCTCCCGCCGGTCGGCACCCCCGAGTACGGGATCATGCACGACCCGGGGAGCTTCCTGCGGGACACCCCGCTCGGGGTGGACTTCGGCTCCGGGCTGAGGCTCCGCACCGAGGGGCTGCAGCAGCACCAGGTCAACTCCTTCCTCGCCAAGTTCGAGGGCAGTGACCGGCACTGGTTCGCGCTCGTGCGCGACCCCGCCCGCAGCACACCCGACAAGGACGCCTTCGTGCTGACCCCGGCGTGGGAGAAGTACGCCCAGCACAGCGAGGAGTTCCGGCCCCCGGCCGGCGTCCGGCTGCCCGATCCGATGCCCGACCACCACTACGTCACCGCGCTGTACGCCCCGTACAAGTCCGGGACGGCGGGCGGCGACCACACCATCGGGCACGTCGAGGTGCCGTTGCACCCGGACCCGGCGCGGCCGGGCGACGGGCTGGTCTTCACCGGCGGCATGAACGGCTGCGCGTTCGTCGCCACCGACGTGAACCCGCACACCGACACCTTCCAGCTGTGGCACTTCCAGTCGTACTCGGCGAAGAACAACCTGATCGGCGGCGCCGACTTCCGGGCCGGGAAGACCGTCACCGACTGGTTCGGCCCCGACGAGTACCGCTCGCCGCACCCGTTCACCTTCGAGGTCACCAACGTCCTGCACCACGGTCCCGACGGCTGGCACGTCACCAGCCAGGAGTCGGTGCAGGAGCACGGCAACCCGCACATCGGCAAGCAGACCACCCGCCCGTTCAGGCTCGACCCGCCCAGCGAGGCGGACCGGGTGCAGATGACGGTCGGCCCGTACCACATCAACGCCAAGGAGCAGGTGGAGCGGTTCGACGACCTGGCGAACAAGCTGCAGAGCAAGCTCCCGTCGGCCACCGACCCGAAGTTCCTCACGGTCCGCAACGAACTGCTCGGGCAGCTCCGCGACCTGCGGGGCCGGCTGGTCGCCCAGGCCGACGCCGTCGGCGCCCTCACGCAGCCCGGCACCACCATGCAGCAGGTCCACGACGGCGCGACCGCACTGCACCAGCAGGCCGCCGCCGACCGGCAGCACGCCCAGGGCGAGTCGATGCTCTTCACCGCCCGGATGAGCGCGCTGGGCCACGCCAACCCGCGCTTCCACGAACTGGAGGCGCTGCAGCGGCAGCTGTTCGACGAGTTCGCACCGCAGGACGACCGGTCCTGGCTGTCCGTCATGTCCCGTGACAGCGCCGGCCAGCTGCAGAGGTTGGCCGAGGAACAGCACCAGCACGACCCCGCGCCGGGCTTCGGCTCGCTGCCCTCGGCCCGGCCGCCGGACGCCACCCACGGCACCGGTGCGTCCGAGCACCGGCAGTCCCGTGCCATGGACGTCGACGAGCCCGCCCCGGCCGTCCCGCACCGGCGGGACGCGGACGGCGACACCGTGATGCAGGAACGCTCCGAGTCGAACAGCCGCAAGCGCGGACGGGACGAGGACGACCGGCCCGTCGCCGAACGGGAGGCGAAGCGGCAGCGGACACCGTCGTACGAGAACAGCGACGCGGTGATGCACGACCGCGGCTACCAGGCCGTCGGCACCCGGCACCCGTTGACGCAGGACCTGATGGGCTACCTCGGCGGCGAGCCGAAGGTGCATCCGCCGATGAGCTCCTCGCTGCTCGGGAAGGTGAACCCGCATGCCGCGCCGGTCCACCCGGGTGAGGGCTTCCGGCCCGGCAACGACCTGAACGCCTGCCTGGAGAACGTGGAGGCCTACCGGGACACCCACTTCGGCCGTCCCCGGGTCTCCGGGCAGACGCTGCACGGGAACGTGGAGCCGATTCCGGGCAACACGCTGTGGAAGCGGCACGACGGTCCGGCGCTGTTCGGCGAGGGCGACGCCGCGGTCCGCAAGCTGATGGAGAAGGTGCAGGCCGGCGGGCCGGGCAGCTTCGCCACCGTGCTCGGCGCGGGCAAGGAGGGCGCGGGACACGCGGTCGCGCTGGTCCACGACCGCGACGGGCAGCTGCGGTGGGCCGACCTGACGGACCGCAAGGTGACTCCCGCGACCGGAGGGATGCCGGAGAACTTCCGCTCCGACTGGACGGTGTGGGCGTCGGTCGCCGACCCGCACGAGAACAACATCTCGGGCCCGCACGACCCGAACTTCATGGACACCTACTCGAACTTCACCCGGCCCCCGGCCGAGCACACCCCGGAGCCGATGGACGTGGACGCCTTCGGCACCGTGCCGCCGTCCGAGACGGCGGGGCGGTCCACCGGGGACGCGCCTCCGCCGCCGCCCCCGCCGCCCGCCTTCCGCACCGGCCCGGTGGCGCGCAGCGGTCACCTCCCGCCGCCGCCCCCGCCGTCGTCCGTCGACCACACGGCGACCGGCCACACGGCGGACCAGCACACCCCGATGGACGTCGACTCGCCGGCGCCGGCCGCCACACCCCCGCGCAGGACGCTGGCGGTCGCCGTGCAGACCGTGGTCGTCGGCACCGACCACGCCTCGCCGCACGGGCGGGACGTCTACCTCAGCGAGGTACTGCCCTCCAACGACCGGCCGATGACGCGGTTCGGCACCGACCAGCGCTCGCACACCGTGCCGTGGGCGCTGACCCGGCGGGCGGCGAGCGGTCTCGCCGGGCGTTCCGCGGAGTCGGTGTGGGCCGAACTCACACATGACATCACGGAGTTCAAGAAGTTCCCGCCGGAGCCCAAGGGCGCCGCGGAGAAGGACTACCCGGCGGTCAAGGCACGCTGGGACGACATCGTCGCGCGGCTCGACGAGCTGCCCGCGGATCCGTCGCGCCGGCAGTCGCTCCAGGAGTGGCACCGCGACCTCGGCGACCTGGTGTCCGGCTACATCGAGCTCTCCCAGATCACGTCGTTCGCCTCGTTCGCGGACGGCCGGGCGGTCGGGCACGGCGAGGCGGGGATGCTGGACCGCCTCGGCGCCTTCCAGCGGGGTGAGGGCCCGGCGCCCCGCACCGACGAGGTCGTGGGCACCCTGCTGGACATCAAGCAGACCGCCTCGCTCTCCGAGAAGGACGTCGAAACGGCCAAGGAGCACCTGATCCGCAGCCTCCACCGGGCGTACCCGGAGTACATGACGCCCGCCAACCGCGCCGACATCGAGAGCCAGCTCGGTCTTCAGCCGGTGACGGTGCAGCCGCCCGGGCAACTGCCGGGCGGTACGACCGGCTTCTCCCGCTACGAGCTCAGGGCAGAGCTGGTCGCGGACATCGGCGCCCACCCGGGCGACCCGTCGCGGATCGGGCGGATCGTGCTCAGCGAGCAGTCCCGCCCTGACACCCAGTTCGGCAGCAACCAGTACTCGCACGCCGCCTCCTGGTCGCTGATGCGGGAGTCGCTGCTCTCCTTCGAGGGCAGGCCGCGCCAGGAGCTGGAGAGCTGGCTCGGCAACCGGTTCGACGAGATGCAGGACCACGTCGAGGGGCCGATGTCGCGGGCGGTCGACCACGCCCGCCAGGAGCTGGCCAAGCTGGACACGTACCCGCAGCACGAACGGGAGAGCAGGGTCGGCGACCTCGTCCGGATCTTCGTCAGCGCACACCAGAGCCTGCCGCACACCACCTTCGTGGACCAGCTCCAGCTCGGCAGTGCCACCTCCAGCGGCGAGCTCGACTTCTCGCTGCGCGGCGGGGCCCGGCACGACGAACTGGTGGCGAGCCACTTCGACGGCGCGGCGCCGTTCAACAGCAGCGACGACGGGCTCGTCCGCTCCTACCGGAGCTGGCAGACCATGGCGGAGACCCTGGGCCCGGTCGGACCGCAGACCGTCGACCTGGTGGCCGGACGGACCTTCACGGACAAGAACCTGGCCCAGCTGCGCGCCTCGGCCGCGCAGAACCCGGTGAACCAGGAGGTCGGACAGCGCTACCTCCAGGGCGTGCTGGCGTGGGACCGCGCGGTCACCACGGCATTCCCGAACGACGGCGGCAACGCGGTGACCTCGACCTGGCAGGCCCACCGTCACGAGTTCACCATGGACCGGTTCGGCCGCCCGGCCGACCCCGTCGTCCACCGGCAGGTGCAGGCCTGGTTCGACCAGCTGAACAGCTCCCGGCGGCCGGGCGACGCCGAGACCGCGATCCACGGCCTGACGGAGTACTACCGGGCCCGGAGCGCGGGCGGCCGCCGCGGCACCGAACGGGCGGCCCTGGTGGCGGCGATGGAGCTGGTGTCACCGCCCGCCCGGGTCGCCGGCGGCAAGCGCCCGGGCGACGACACCGGCGACCTCGCCACACGGTTCAGGAGGATGAATCCCGACGACGACAGCTGACCGCGCCTGCGGGCGGCGGCACCCCGCCGCCCGTAGGCGCACGCCGGGACGGCCCGGTCGGCTTACCGAAGGATGACGTGCTGTCCGGCACCGCTCCGGCGGCCGGTCCGGCCGGTAGCGTCGCCGGACATGAGGATCCTCGTCACCGGCGGTGCCGGTTTCATCGGTTCGGCGGTCGTGCGTTCGGCCGTGGCGGCGGGCCACGAGGTCAGGGTGCTGGACGCCCTGCTGGAGGCGGTCCATCCACCGGGCGCCGTCCCCGACCTGCCGGCGGGCGTGGACCTCCGGCACGGGGACGTGCGCGACGCGCCCACCGTGGAGCGGGCCCTGGCCGGGGTGGACGCGGTCTGCCACCAGGCGGCGATGGTCGGTCTCGGCCTCGACCTGCGCGACGCACCGGACTACGTGGGCTGCAACGACCTCGGCACGGCCGTCCTGCTGTCCGCCATGGCCGGCGCCGGGGTACGGAAGCTGGTGCTGGCCGGCTCCATGGTGGTGTACGGCGAGGGCCGCTACGCCTGCCCGGTGCACGGGGACGTCGCCCCCGGCCCGCGGCGTCCGGCCGACCTCGACGGCGGACGGTTCGAACCGCCGTGTCCGGTGTGCGGCGAGACCCTGCGGCCGGGTTCGGTGACGGAGGACGCCCCGACGGACCCGCGCAACGTGTACGCCGCGACCAAACTCGCCCAGGAGCACCTCGCCTCGGCGTGGTCCCGCGCCTGCGGCGGACGGGTCATCACCCTCCGTTACCACAACGTCTACGGGCCGGGGATGCCGCGCGACACGCCCTACGCCGGGGTGGCCTCGCTGTTCCGCTCGGCGCTGGCCCGGGGCGAGGCGCCACGGGTGTTCGAGGACGGGGGCCAGCGCCGCGACTTCGTCCACGTCGGGGACGTCGCGGCCGCCAACCTCGCCGCCCTGTCCGCCATCGGCGCCCGCCCCGAGGGCGGCTCCCGCGCGTACAACGTCGGCAGCGGCGAGGTGCGAACGGTCGGCGAGATGGCGCAGGCGCTGTCGGCCGCCTGCGGCGGCCCCGCCCCGGTGGTGACGGGCCAGTACCGTCTGGGTGACGTCCGGCACATCACCGCGGACTCCTCGCGGATCCGCCGGGAACTCGACTGGCGGCCCGAAGTCCCCTTCGGGGCGGGCATGGTGGAGTTCGCCGCCGCCCCGCAGCGGGTGTGAGCACCACGGGCGGGCGCGGCCGCACCCCCGGGACGGCGTCGCACTTCCGTAAGGCGTGGAGTACACCGCCGGCCCGCCCGCCGCGGTTAGCGTGACCGGTGTGACCCCTCCCCCTGCGTCCCCGACGGACGTCGACGTCATCCTCCCCTGCCTCGACGAGGCGGCCGCCCTGCCCTGGGTGCTCGGCCGGATCCCGGCCGGCTGGCGGGCGATCGTCGTCGACAACGGCTCCCACGACGGCTCCGCGGAACTGGCCCGCTCGCTCGGCGCGACGGTCGTGAGCGAGCCCCGGCGCGGCTTCGGCGCCGCCTGCCACGCCGGGCTGCTGAGCGCCACCGCCGACCTGGTCTGCTTCATGGACTGCGACGGCTCCCTCGACCCCGCCCAACTCCCCCGGGTCACCGGCCCGGTGCTGGCGGGCGAGGCGGACCTCGTCCTGGGCCGCCGCCGACCGTCCTCCCCACGGGCCTGGCCGGCGCACGCCCGCCTGGCCAACGCCGTACTGGCCGGCCGTCTGCGGGCCCGCACCGGCGCCCGGCTGCACGACCTCGGCCCGATGCGGGCCGCCCGCCGGGAACGGCTGCTCGCCCTCGGCCTCGGCGACCGGCGCTCGGGCTACCCGCTGGAGATGGTGCTCACCGCCGCGGCGGCCGGCATGCGGATCACCGAGACGCCGGTGGACTACCTGCCCCGGGCGGGCCGGTCCAAGGTCACCGGCACCGTCCGCGGCACCGTCCGCGCCGTGCACGACATGCGGGCGGTCCTGGCCGCACCCCCGCCGACCCTGCTGGTCATCGCCAAGGCCCCCGTCCCGGGCCGGGTCAAGACCCGGCTCACACCGCCCTGGACGCCCGAACAGGCCGCCGCGCTGGCAGGGGCAGCCCTCGCCGACACCCTGCACACCCTCTCCGCCGTCCCGGCGGGCCGCCGGCTGGTCGTGCTCGACGGCCCCCCGGGCGACTGGCTGCCGCCCGGCTGGGAGGTGGTACCGCAGTGCGACGGAGGGTTGGACGCCCGCCTCGCGGACGCCTTCGCGCACGCCGAACGGCTGGCCCCCGACGCACCCGCACTGCTCGTCGGCATGGACACCCCGCACCTGCGGGCCGAAACCCTGTCCGCACCGCTGTCCGCCGTCGCACGCACCGGCGTCGACGCGTGGTACGGGCCGGCCACCGACGGCGGCTTCTGGGCGCTCGGCCTCGCCCACCCCACCGGGCGACTCGCCCGACAGCTGCTGCTCGGCGTCCCGATGTCGACCGGCGGAACGGGCCGCGCCCTGCTCGAACGGCTGACCACCGCCGGCCTGACGGTCCGGCACCTGCCGCCCATGACCGACGTGGACACCCACCGGGACGTCCGCACGGCCGCCGCCGAGGCACCGGACGGCCGGTTCGCCGCCTGCCTGCGCTCACTCGCCCCGGCACAAGAGGCGACCGGATGACCGCCCACGCCGTCCCCTGGGTGGACGACCCGTTCAGCCACGCCGTCCGGACCGGACGCGGCCCCCTGTGGCTGCGCCGCCCGGAGGGCAGCCGCATCACACTGGACATCGAACGTTGGTGCGGACCCGCCGCCGGGGCCGACCACGACCTCCTGGCGCGCTGCACCCGGCTCTCCGCACCGGTCCTGGACGTCGGCTGCGGCCCGGGCCGGCTCGTCGCCGCCCTCCTCGGCCTCGGCGTGCCCGCCCTCGGCGTCGACATCACCTCCGCCGCCGTCGCCCGGACCCGCCGCATCGGCGGCCTCGCGCTCCGCCGCTCGCTCTTCGACCGGCTGCCCGGCGAGGGCCGTTGGGGCGGAGTCCTGCTCGCCGACGGCAACCTGGGCATCGGCGGCGACCCCGACGCCGTGCTCCGCCGCAGCGCCGAACTCCTCGCCCCCGGCGCCGCCCTGCTGGTCGAGGTCGAAGCCGAGGAGGTCGACGAACGGACGACCGTCCGGGTCGAGGGCCCCGACGGCCGGCTGGGACCGCCGTTCACCTGGGCGCGGCTCGGCACGGCCGCGACCGTCCGCCGGGCGCACCGCGCCGGACTGGTCGAAACGGAACGCTGGACCTCGCACGGACGCCGGTTCCTCGCCCTGCACCGGGCACCGGACGGCGGACGGCCCTGCGGAAACTGAGCCGGCGCAGCCGGACGGCCCCCTTCGACCGCGCCGTGACGGCCGGTCGGACAGGCGGCCGTCCGGGGGGCGCCTCACCTGCGGTCCGGCACCCGAGTCACCCCGGTCTGCGGCCCGTCGACCGCCCTCCGCACCACGGCCTGCGCCACGGCCCGCCGACGCAGCCGGCGCCACCACGCCACCCCGAGCACGCACGCCAGCGCCGCACCGTACGCGACCTGCTGGACCGCCCCGCCGCCGGCCAGGTAGAGCACCTGTCCGGCCGCCGGCACCGCGAGCCACTCCCGGCGGCCGTCCAGCGCCACCAGCGCGACCACCAGCAGCCCGTACCAGGGGTAGGCCGGCGCGACGACCAGCAGGGCCGTCCCGGTCACCACCAGGGCGCCGCGCCACGGACGCCGGGGGTCGCCGCGCCGCAACACCCACAGCACCACCCCCACCAGGACCGCGCCCGCCGCCCAGGGCGCCCAGCCGTCCGGCACCACCAGGCGCAGCAGCCCGAACCGGCCGAGGTGCTCCTGCCCGTACCCCTCCTCCTGCAGGTACCCCGGCAGGTACCCAAGGACCGCCGCCCCGGAGCGGGCCGCGTACGGCAGGTACGCCAGCACGAACACCCCGGCAACGGCACCCGCCAGGACGAGGTGCCTCCTCACCGGACGCCCGGACAGCAGGCCGGACAGCGCACCCGGCAGGGCCAGCGCCGGCAGCAGCTTGGCGGCGACCGCCGCGCCGGTCAGCACCCCGCCGCCCACCGGACGCCCGCGGGCGACCCGGCCCAGCCCCGCGACCAGCAGCAGGGCACCGAGCGTGTCGACGTGCGCGTCGTTCACCGCCCACACCGTGATCCCGGGACACCACCCCCACACCGCGGCCCGGCGACTCCCCCGCCCCGAGAGCAGCAGCACACCGGTCGTGGCGACCGCCAGCAACGCCCCCGCCCCCTGCACCCCGCGCACCCCGCCGCCGAACGGGTGCACGGCGAGGAACCACGCCTCGGCGACCGGCGGGTAGATCGTGTGCACGGCCGGCCGGTTGATCCTGGTGCAGTCCCCGGCCGCCGTCCGCCGCTCGTCCCAGCCCCGGCAGCCGTCCCCGGTGGGGAACAGACCGCCGTCCCGCAACCCCGCGAGCACCGGATCGTCCGGCGCGAACGCGTACGGCGAGATCCCCGCCGCCTGCACCCGCCCGTCCCACACGTACCGGTACGCGTCGTCGCTGGTGCGTGGCGGGGCCAGCAGTCCGACCGCCGCGACGAGGATGCTCCCCGCCAGCACCAGCGGCGCCGCCCGACGGGCCGGTACCCGCCGCAGCATCACCAGGGCGAGCGCGAACAGCGCGGCGTCGAGCGCGTACCAGCCGTACAGCGCCGTCCGCTCGCCCAGCGTCCCGCCGACGGTCACGGTCAGGGCCAGGGCCGCCACCAGGGCGGCGAGGGCGAACACACAGGGCAGTCGGGTCCGGGTCGTCACGGGCCCACCCTGCCAGCCGGCACCCGCACGCCGGCCGCGCGGCGCAGCCGCCGTTCGGATTCCGTAAGCACGTGGCACCTCCTTCCGGACGCCCCGGAGCGCTTCGATGGACGAGTGGAATCCAAGCCCCCCGGCGTCCCCCGCCGATTCGACCCCGCCCTGCCGTCGCCGCCCGCGTCCCTGCGCCGCGGCCCCTTCCGACCCGGTGCGTTCCGCTCCCCCCTTCACGAGCCGCGGACCACGGTCGTCCTCGGCCGCTGGCTCGGCGCCGCACTGCTGCTCTGCTTCCTGACCGGGCTCGCCAGCCACCTGCTCCAGGACCCGCCGGCCTGGCTGTCCGGCGCGCTGCCGGCCCGCCCGGCGAACGGCTACCGCGTCACCCAGGGCCTGCACGTGATCAGCGGCATCGCGGCGATCCCCCTCGTCGGGGCGAAGCTCTGGACGGTCTACCCGCGGCTCTTCGAGTGGCCGCCGGCGCGCAGCGTCCTCCACGCACTGGAACGGCTGGGCATCGCCGTGCTGGTCGCCGCCGTGCTGCTGGAGCTGTTCACCGGGCTCCTCAACACGCTGCAGTGGTACCCGTGGCCGTTCCCCTTCCGGCAGACCCACTTCTGGCTCGGCTGGCTGGCGACCGGGGGCCTGCTGGTCCACCTCGCCGTCAAGGCCCCGCTGATCGCGCGGAACTGGCGCCGACCCGGCGTCCCGCTGCCCGGCCGCCGCGCCTTCCTGACCTCGGTGACCGCCGCCACCGGGCTGGTCACCCTCACCACGGCCGGCCAGAGCGTGCCCTGGCTGCGGCACCTCGACCTGCTGGCGCCGCGCCGCCCCGACATCGGCAGCCAGGGCCTGCCGGTCAACCGCACCGCGGCCCAGGCCGGCACCCTCGCCGTACCCGCCGACTGGCAGTTGGAGGTCGTCGGCCCACACCCCTACCGGCTCACCCTCGCCGAACTCGGCCGGCTCCCCCAGCACGAGGCCCTACTGCCGATCTCCTGCGTGGAGGGCTGGAGCGCGAGCGCACACTGGGGCGGCGTCCGGATCACCGAGCTGCTCGCCCGGGCCGGCGCGCCCGCCGGCTCCGCCGTCCGCGTCACCTCCCTGGAGGCCGACGGCCCCTACCGGGTCATGGAGATGCCGCCGCAGTACGCCGAAGACCCGCTCACGTTGCTGGCGCTGCGCGTCAACGGCGCCACCCTGAACCCGGACCACGGCTTCCCCGCACGGATCGTCGCACCGAACCGGCCGGGCGTGCTGCAGACCAAGTGGGTCACCCGGATCGAGGTGCTCTGATGGCCTCCCCGCTCCGCGCCACTCTTCTCACCGCAGGCCTGGCGATGATCGGCTTCGGCACGTACGGGCTGCTGAACGACGCCTACGTCACGGCGCCGGCGGACGTCCTGGTGTGGGCGTTCGGCGCCCTGCTGCTGCACGACGGCCTGTGGGTGCCGCTGCTCTGCCTCGCCGGCGCGTACCTGGCCCGCGGTCCGGTGCTGCGCGGCTGGCTGACCGTCACGGCCGCGGTCACGGCGGTCGGCCTGCCCGCCGTGCTGCGCGCCGGGGACGACCACGGCAACCCCTCGCTGCTGCCGCTGCCCTACCTGCGCAACTGGCTGCTGGTGCTGGCCGCCACCGCCCTGGTCGCCCTGGCCGTCGGGCTGGTGCGGCGGTGGCGGCACGGGACCGGCCCGGTCAGGCGCCCGGCAGCCCGGGAGGAGCGCCCGGCACCCCCGGAAGACCGGTCGTGAGGCCGTCGAGCGCGTGGGCGCAGGGGCACTCGCGCTCGACCGGCAGCAGTTCCACCGCCTTGAAGAGCACCGTGCGCAGCCGCTCCACGTTCCGTGCGAACTCCGCGAGCACCTCGGTGTGGGTGACGCCCGCACCGCTCTCCACACCCGCGTCCAGGTCGGTCACCAGCGCGATCGAGGTGTAGCAGAGCCCGAGTTCACGGGCGAGGACCGCCTCCGGGTGGCCGGTCATGCCCACCACCGACCAGCCGTTGGCGGAGAACCAGCGGGACTCGGCCCGGGTGGAGAAGCGCGGGCCCTCGATCACCACCATGGTTCCCCCGTCCACCGCCTCCCAGGCCGCACCGGCCGCGGCCGCCAGGGCGGAGCCGCGCCCGTGCGGGCAGTACGGGTCCGCCGCCGACACGTGCACCACCTCCGGCACCGAGCCGTCCGGCAGCGGCTGCCCGTCGTAGTACGTCTGCACCCGGCCGGAGGTGCGGTCCACGAACTGGTCCGGCACCACCAGCGTCCCGGGGCCCAGTTCGGGCCGCAGACCGCCGACCGCGCACGGCCCGAGCACCTGCCGCACGCCGAGCGAGTGCAGGGCCCACAGGTTCGCCCGGTAGTCGATCCGGTGCGGCGGCAGCCGGTGCCCCCGACCGTGCCGCGGCAGGAAGGCGACCCGCCGGCCCGCCACCTCCCCCACCGACAGCACGTCGCTCGGCTCGCCGTAGGGCGTGGCCACCCGCACCTCGGTCACGTCCGCCAGCAGCTCGTAGAGTCCGGAGCCGCCGATCACACCGATCTCGGCCGTGGGCCGTTCCTGAATGTCCGTCACGCGATTCGTCCTTCCCGGTCGACGTGCCGCCACTGTAGGAGCGGGAACCCCGCAGGGCGGCCGTGCAGGGCCTTACGGTTCGCGAACGTCACCCCCCGACCCGGCGCGCAGCCGGCCCCGGACGGCCGCCCGGCCTCAGGCGCGGGCCGCGGTGATCAGCCAGGTGGCAGAGGGGTACAGCACGCCGTCGGCCGTCTCGTGGGCGCGCAGGGTCGTCCGCAGGTCGTCCAGGGCACGTGCGCGGCGCGCCCCGTCGAGGTCCGCCAGCATCCAGCCGAGCAGCCCGCTGACGAACCGGTGGGCGTCCTCGGCGTCGGCCCCGAAGCGCATCGGTGCGGTGAGCGGCTCGACGTGCGGCTCGGTGAACCCGGCGCCGGTGAGCAGGCCGCGCACCCGGTCGGGGTCGGACAGCGAGAACGGCCCGGGGCCGCCGGGAGGCGGTGCCGGCAGGTCCCGGCCCGCCGCCATCGCCGTCGTCAGGGCGAGGAACCACGCGTTCAGCGGCCGCGGCTGCCAGACCAGTTGCACGAACCGGCCGCCCGGCCGCACCGCGCGGGCGATGTTGCGGAACGCGGCCGCGTGGTCGGCGAAGAACATCGTGCCGGTGCGGCTGACGGCGAGGTCGAACTCCCCGGCCGGGAACGGGTGGATCTGGGCGTCCGCCTGCTCGAACCCGACATGACCGAGGCCCTGCTCCGCCGCGCGGCCGCGCGCCACCCGCAGCATGGCCGCGGACAGGTCCACGCCGAGCACCCGGCCCGTCGCCGCCCGGCGCGCGACTTCACAGGTGATCTCGCCGGCGCCGCACCCGACGTCGAGCACCCGGTCGGCCGGGCGGACCGCCGCGGCCTCCAGCAGGGGTGCCCGGTAGCCGCGCAGCGAGCGGTCGAAGCGGTCGGCGTGCTCGGCCCAGTAGGTGCCTTCGTCGCCGTCCCAGGCCCGGGCCTGCTCGGCGTTCGACGGGTCGACCTGCAGCGTCCCGGTCATCTCGACCACCGCCCTATACTCCCAATGGGACGATTCCGGTCTAACCCCGAGGGGTCGCGATGTCAAGGGAACCCGCGCTCACCACGACCTCCTACGCCGTCCTCGGCCTGCTGTCGGTGCGCCCGTGGAGCACGTACGAGCTCGCGCGCCAGATGGACCGCGGTCTGGGCCGGATCTGGCCCAGGGCGGCGAGCAAGATCTACGAGGAGCCGAAGAAGCTGGTCCGCCACGGCCTGGCCAGGGCCGAGCAGGGTTCCGTGGGCCGGCGGCCGCGCACCGTCTACGCCATCACGCCCGAGGGCCGCGACGCGCTGGCCGGGTGGCTCGGCGAGCCCGGCGCCGGCCCCGTCCTGGAGGCGGAACAGCTCCTGAAGGTCTTCTTCGCCGAGTCGGGAAGCACCGCCGACACCGCGGCCACCCTGCGCGCGGCCCGGGAGTGGGCCGTCGAGCGGAACCGGGAGAACCTGGCCGCCGCCCGCGCCTACGCCGCCGGCGACGGCCCCTTCCCCGCGCGGGCCGCGCAGACGCTGCTGGTCGGACGCTTCCTCACGGACTACTACCGGCTGGTCGCCGACTGGGCCGAGTGGGCCGCCGCGGTCGTCGACCGGTGGCCCGACGACCCGCGCGACGCGGCCGCGGACCCGGACGAGCTGGCGGAGACGGCCCGGCGGGCCGCCTGGAGTGCACCCGAGGGCGGCCCGGCCGCCGCGCCGACCGGGCCGACCGGGCCGGTGCGGGGCCGGCTCCCGGAGGACTTCCGCCCGTAGTCCCGGGAGACGGCGGCACGGGCTCCGCCGCTGGGTCGCGGAGCCCGTGCTGGTCGCGCCGGCCCCGGTGTCAGTTGCCTGCGCCGACGTACAGGGCGACGGCGTCGCCCGCGCCGACCGTGGCCGTGAAGGTGCCGTTGGCCGCGACGGTGTAGCGGGTGCCGTTGCAGCCTCCGCCGCTGCTCGGGTCGGCGTGCTGGACGTCGCAGTAGCTGCCGGCCGGGAGCGAGGTCTGGAAGGTCCGGGTGATCGGGCCGGTCTCGTGGTTGATCGCCACGTAGCCCTTGCTGCCGCGGCCGAAGGCGATCGCGTTGCCGCCGTTGGACCACCAGTTGGTCACCGCGGTGCCGTTCACGGCGTTGCGGAAGCCCACCATGTTGGCGATCTGGCGCCACTCGTGCTGGCACTTCCAGCCGTTCTGGTAGCACGCGGTGACGGTGCCGCCGTTCGGCGGGCCGGCGTCGATGTCGCTGAACTCGTACCCGGAGTAGACGTTCGGCGATCCGTACGGCCAGGCCAGCAGGTAGACGTTGGCGAGGGTGTAGGTGTTGCCGTACTTGTAGTTGAGGGTCGAGCCGTTCCGCTCGGTGTCCCAGTTGTCGGTGAAGGTGCGGGAGTTGCCGCTGGGCAGGTAGCCGGCGCCCCAGGAGTCGTTCCAGTTGCTGAGGTAGGCGAGCTTCTCGTTGGTGAAGATCCGCTTGAGGTCGTAGGCGCCCATGAAGGCGTCGACGTCGCCGGTGCCGGTGTACTCGCCGGGCTGGACGGCCTCGCCGGAGGCGTAGATGACCTCCTGGGCCCAGTAGATGCCCGGGTTGGTCAGCTTGGCCTTGATGGCGGAGAGGTCGGCGGCCGCGATGTGCTTGGCGGCGTCGATGCGGAAGCCGTCCGCGCCCTTGGCGATCAGGCCGTTGAGGTAGCCGGCGATGGTGGAGCGCACGTAGTCGCTGCCGGTGTCGAGGTCGGAGAGGCCGGACAGCTCGCAGTTCTGCACGTTGGCGCGGTCCGCGTAGTTGCTGATGTTGCTGCGGCAGGAGTGGAAGTCCCAGTCCTGGTAGTAGCCGGGGTAGGTGTACTTGGAGTACACCGTGCCGCCGGTGCCCGTGCCGCTGCCCGCGCTCATGTGGTTGACGACCGCGTCCACGACCACCTTCACGCCTGCCGTGTGGCAGGCGTTGACCATGGCGGTGAACGCGTTGGCGTCGCCCAGCCTGCCGGCGATCTTGTAGCTGACGGGCTGGTAGGAGGTCCACCACTGGCCGCCCTGGACGTGCTCCTGCGGCGGCGACACCTCCACGTAGCCGTACCCCTTGGGGCCGAGGAAGTTGGTGCACTCCTTGGCGACCGAGGCGTACGACCACTCGAAGAGCGTTGCGGTGACGGTCTTGGTGCCGGGGGTGCTCGCCTGCGCCGCGGTCGGGCAGCCGACCAGGCCGGTGCCGGCGGTGAGGACGGCCAGCGCCGCGGCGGTGGCGGCACGCCGGGCGCGGCGGGGCCGGGGGCGACGGGGATCGTGTCCGAGCACGACGTTGTCCACGGAGTCTCCTGTGGGGGCGGAGCCGGGCGGGTGGGACGGCCGGAGGCCGGTGGAACGCCCTGCGGGCCGGACGCCGGTGGGGGCCGGACATCCTTGCGCAAGATTGATGAAACTTGCTGGAAACTTTCTGATCGCTGACCGTAGAGCCCTGATGAGTGCCCGTCAAGGCTCCGGCCCCCTTCACCGCCCACCACGGCCCGCCGGCGCTCCGGGTCGCCGACTTCGAGGACCGGCAGGCACGCGCGCGAGCCGCCCCGGCGACGCCGGTACCGCGCGACGACCCCGAGGTCGAGGCCGTCCGGTCGCCCTGAGCCCCCGGCCGCCCGACGGCCCGGAGAACGGCACCACCGGGGACGGAGGTCCGGAGCGGACGGTCACCCTTGGCGGCCAGGACCACCGGGCAGGGCGCCTCAGGCCAGTTATTGAACACTGCCGATAGTCGCCCCCCGCCGGCCTGCGGGTCCGTGCGCGATCGCGGCCCCGGGCTCCCCCGCCGGCCGGGCCGGGCCGGATGCCCGACTCCCCCACCGGGCAGGACAGTTCGGATCCGGCCTCGGCCGCAATGATCTTCGCCCAATGTCTACCGACAAGTAACCCCGATGGGCCATCCTGCTTCCACCCTCACTCAAAGGAGCATGAGCATGGCAGGACGTATCGGTGTGCGGCATCTCGCGGTCGCGGCGGCGGCCGGGGGCGTACTGCTCGTCGGGGTGGCGCAGCCGGCCTCCGCCGCCACGGGGTCGCCGGCCGCGGCGCCCGCGGCCGCCCCGGCAACCGCCCCCGCGCAGAGCCTGGGCCGGCCGAGCGTGCCGTACGAGACGTGGCTGAAGGACGTTCAGGCGGTCGCGGACTCGGCGGGTGAGTACCTGCAGGCGAGAGTTCCGCAGGCACCGACGACCTACCGGCCCGCGATCGTCCTCGACATCGACAACACCTCGCTGGAGACCGACTACACGCCCTCCTACCCGACCCCGGCGATCGCCGCGGTACTGGAGGTGGTGCGGGCGGCGCACGACCGCGGGGTGAAGGTCTTCTTCGTCACCGCCCGACCGGACTTCATCGACGCGTTCACCCGGTACAACCTGACGAAGGTGGGCTACCCGGTGGACGGGCTGTACGGCCGGTCGCTGTGGGACCTCTTCCAGGAGACCGGGGCGTTCAAGACCGCGAAGCGCCAGGAGATCGAGCGCAACGGGTACACGATCGTCGCCAACATCGGCAACAACACCACGGACCTGGTGGGCGGCCACGCCGAGCGGACCTTCAAGCTGCCCGACTACGGCGGCACGCTCTCCTGACGCCCGGGAGCGTCCGACCGGCCGGCCCGGGCCCGGGCGCAGCAGTCCGGCAGGGCGCCCGCCCCGGGCGGCGCATACGGTGGCCCGGTGAACGGTGACTCGGAGACCCTGGACACGGAAGCACTTCACACGGTCGGGGTCCGCTCGGCCGACGACGTCCGCGAGGCTCTCGAATGGCTCGGGACGTGTTCGCGCATCGAGGAGATCGGGCCGGGCGGACGGGGGGCGGCGGCGGCCTACCGCTGGGCCCTCGACGGCTCCGCGCCGCGGCCCTCCGACGGTGCCCGCGGCCCGCGGGACAGCGGTCCCGTGGCGGACCGGGAGCGGCTCGGCACCGAGGAGCGCGCCGCCCTCGCCGCCGCGCACGACGCGGCGCGCAGCGACGAGGAACGGGACTTCGCGCACGGCGCGGCGCAGGCCCTGGGGTGGATCCTCGGGCACACCGGCGTCCGCTTCTGACCCCCGCCCCCGAGGTGGGCGGGGTCGGCGGGGTCGGCTGCAAACGCGCCTCGGTCAGCCGAACGGGCCGTCGGTGGTGAAGCGGCGCAGGTGGCGGGCGAAGGCCTCGGCCTCGCCCGGGGGCCAGCCGGCCAGGGCGTCCGCGATGCGGTCCGCGAGCCGGGTGCGCAGCTCCGCGACGACCTGCCGGCCCTGCTCGGTCAGCACCAGCAGCTGTGCGCGCCTGTCGGCGGGGTCGGGTTCCCGGCGGACGAGGCCGGCCTCCTCCAGGCGGGACGCGCGGCGGGTGACGCCGGACCGGTCGATGCCGACCTCGGGCGCCAGGTCGGCGGCGCTGCGCGGCCCCGTGCGGGCGAGGGCGCTGAGCACCGGGTAGGTCGTTTCGTCCAGGGCCTCGCCCATGCCTTCGGTCAGCCGGCGGTGCAACTGCGTGCGCGTGGTGCGGCGCAGCAGGACGCCCAGGGATTCCGCGATCTCCTGGCCCACTTCGTTCTCCATGCCTCCAGATTAGCGTGCGAGTCGCACGCGTTGCCTGGCGACCCGAGGGCCGGGGCGACGACTGCCGCATGCTGCTGAGAGCGCGATCACGCCTGCCCCGGACCGGGCTCACCCGGCGTGACCAGGGACAACACCCGGACGGTCGACGGCGGCACCCGTCTCGCGCGGCTCCCGGCCGCGCCCCAGCCGGGGACCACACCGCCGATGACCACCCATCACGGGGCGGGGCCGACCCCAGGATTGTCGGCAACTCCGCACCCAGGAAGCCTTGTTGAACTTCTTGACGTGAACATACAGCGCTGTAAAGCTCATCACACCGGTCTGGACCAGTCCCTCTGAAAGCGCTCTCCCCTTGCAGGCCCCACGCCTGCCCCCGAACCGAGGAGAACCCACGCAATGAGGCACGTCAACGGCATCCGGGCGGTCCTTCCCGCCCTACTCGCCCTCACCTCCCTGGGCTTCGGCCTCTCCCCCGCGGCGGCCGCCCCGGACACCGCACCGGCGGCGGCCGCCGCGCGGCCCGCCCCCGCCGCCGACCCGGGGCTGGTCGACGCCCTCCGACGCGACCTGGGGCTGACGCCGGATCAGGCCCGCACCCGTCTCGACCAGGAGGCGACCGCGGCCCGGCTGCTGCCCCGGGTGCGCGACCTCGCGGGCTCCGCCTACGGCGGCGCCTGGTTCGACCCGGCCCGGGGCCGCCTGGTCGTCGGGCTCACCGACTCCGCGCACGCCGCGGCCGTCCGGGCCACCGGTGCGGCGACCGCCCCGGTGGCCCGCACCGAGGCCGCCCTCGACGGGGCGAAGGCCGCCGTGGACACCGTGAGCAGGAACCGTCCCGCCCCGGCCGCGGTCACCGGCTGGCGGGTCGACCCCCGCCGCAACGCGGTGGTCGTCACCGTGGCGGCCGGCAGCAGGACGGACGGCCGGGTGAAGGCGTTCCTGGACGCCGCCGCGGCCGCCGGGCCGGTCGCGGTGGAGGAGACCGCGCAGCAGGCTCCGCGCACCCTCTCGGCAGGTGTGGTCGGCGGCGACCCGTACTACATCAACGGCAACACCCGGTGCTCCATCGGCTTCGCCGTCCAGGGCGGGTTCGTCAGCGCCGGCCACTGCGGGCGGGCCGGCAGCAGCGTCGTCGGCTGGGACGGCTCGGCGATGGGCTCGTTCGTCGACTCGTCCTTCCCCGGCAACGACTACTCCTACATCCGCATCGGCAACGGCTGGTGGACGGTTCCGGTCGTGCTCGGCTGGGGCACGGTCAGCGACGTGCTCGTCCGCGGCTCCTGGCAGGCGCCGGTCGGCTCGTCGGTGTGCCGGTCCGGCTCCACGACGCACTGGCACTGCGGCACCGTCCTCGGCCTCAACGAGACGGTCAACTACAGCCAGGGAGCGGTCTACCAGCTGACCCGCACCAGCGTGTGCGCCGAACCCGGCGACTCCGGCGGCTCGTTCGTCACCGGCGACCAGGCCCAGGGCGTCACCTCGGGCGGCTGGGGCAACTGCTCCTCCGGCGGCCAGACCTGGTTCCAGCCGGTCAACGAGATCCTCTCCCGCTACGGTCTGACCCTGGTCACCGCCTGACGCACCGCCGCCCCGCGCCGCTCCACGGCCGGGCGCCCGCACCCTGCACGGTGCGGGCGCCCGGTCCGCCGGCCGCCGTCACGGGCGGGTCTCACGCGCCGCGGGAGGCCCAGAAGAGCCGGATCTCGTCGAGCCGGTCCAGCAGTTCCTCCTCGCGCTCCTCGAAGGCGGCCTCGTCGATGCGCCCGGCGAGCAGGTCCCGTTCGAGCGCCTTGAGCTCCTCCTCGACGGGTGCCGGGTCGTAGAAGGTCTGCTCGGCGGCCTCCGCGACGCGCTCGGCGACCCACACCACGCCGCGCACGGGTGCGAGCGGCAGGGTGAGCAGACCGGTCAGCAGACCCATGACCCGCCCCCCTACTGGACGAAGCTGTAGGGCGGGAGCGGCCCGTGCACCCGCAGGGTGCAGTCCTCGCCCCAGCGCCCGGCCAGCTCCGCGGCCGCGGCCCGGAACCCTTCCTGCCGGTCCGCCTCGACCAGGAAGGAGCCGCTGACGAAGTCGTTCCCGGCGGGTTCGTTCTCCCGCGTCTCGCGGGCCAGCGGGCTCAGTTCGTCGAGGAGTTCGGCGGCGGCGGCGCGGTTGCGCTGCTGGATCCCGTCGGCCACCAGCTCGCCCAGCCTGATCTTCGGTGCGGGGTCGGGACTCCGCCGGGTCTCCTCGTTCAGCCGCCGGGCCTCGGCGGAGTCCCGGAGGATCCGCCGGAGCAGGGCGTCCTCGTCGAAGGAGGCCTTGACGAGGTACTCGGCGCAGCCGTCCAGGGCGGACAGGCGTTCCCGGTAGGCGTCGACCTGCTGGTCGAGGACGCGGATGACCTCCTGGTCGTCGGCCGCGACGGCGCCGAACCGCAGGGGCAGGACGGGGCCTTCGGACATCAGGCGTTCGAGCACCTCCTGGTGGGCCACCAGGTCGCGCCGGCGTGCCCGGAGTCCTTCGGGTGCGTGGCTGACCACGGCCTTCAGGCCGGACCCGGTGAGGGCGCGCAGTTCTTCGGGCGGGGAGCCGACGCCGGTCAGCTTGCGCAGCCGCGCGGGGTGGCTGTCGGCGGTGATCGCGTACACGTAGACGGACACGGCTCACTCCTCCCTCGACCGGGTGGCCCGCCGGGCGCGCGGTCTCTCGTGCCTCTCGCGCGGTTCGGGCTCCTCGTCCCCGCCCTGGAGCTTCTCGCGGACGGTGTCGGTGACCGCCTCGACGGCACCGGTGATCGCGCCCTTGCTCTTGCCGCGGGATCCGCCCTCGCTGATCTCGCCGACCAGGTCCGGCAGTTTGGCGGGGGCCTTGCGGCCCGATTCCAGGTCCAGCCGGTTGCAGGCCTCGGCGAAGCGCAGGTAGGTGTCCACGCTGGCGACGACCACCCGGGCGTCGATCTTCAGGATCTCGATGCCGACCAGGGAGACCCGGACGAACACGTCGATGACCAGTCCCCGGTCCAGGATCAGTTCGACGACGTCGTACAGCGTGCCGGTGCTCGCGCCTCCGGTGGTCACACTGCCTCCGCCGCTCTGCGGCACCACGGTCACGGCGCCTCCTCTCGTCGGCCGCGTGCTGTACCGCGGCTCCTGTTCGGTCCGTCGTCGCTGCCGGAACTACCCCCGGCGCCGGTCGACCTCGGCCCGCGTGTAGCGGCGGGTCCGCTCGTAGCCGACCAGCTCCCCGTCCTCGTCCAGCTGCACCCGGTAGCTCGCCAGGACGCTGCTGGTCTCCGGGATCCGCTCGACCTCGACCACTTCCACCTCGGCCTGCCAGCCGTCCTCGGTGCGGCGCAGTCCGGAGACGGACTCCGGCGACCTTCCGAGGAGCTCGGCCAGTTGCGAGGCCGCGGTGCGCATCGCCTGCGCGGCGGACACCCGGCGTCCGCCCGTCCGGGCGGGTCGGGCGTCGCCGTCGTCGGCGGCTCGCGCGGAGCCGTCGGTGCGGCCGGAACGCCGGCGCGGTGGCTCGGTGTCTCGGGCTTCGCGGGGCATGGTCCTGTCCCTCCGTTGCCGTGGGTCAAACGGCGCATACCCGTCTCAATCACTTCAAACAGGTCATTTCGCCCACGGCCCGGCTCCGGTGCCGACGGCCGCGCCGCCGGCGACGACGGTCCGCGGAGGGCCGGATGCGCACGGTCACGGCGGCAGCGCCCGGACCTGTCCGGCCCGTCCCCCGGAACGGCCGCCGGGAGGCTCCGGCCGCGCCGGTACAGCCCGGCCCGGGCCGACGACGGCGAGCACCGCCGGTTCTCGGTCGAGCGGGTGCGCGGCGAGGCCGGCGACCCCGACGGCGAGATGTCCACGCCGCTGGACGACGCCGGACGGCCGGTGGTGTGCGCCGGCGCGGGCACCGGGATCGCCCCATGGCGGGGAGGCTCTCGCACCTGGTCGCGACCGGGTCCGGACTGCAGGCCGACCCTGGCGCGAGGGCCGACCCGGACCGACGTTTACGGTGGCCACGCCGCGGTATACGCGCTGGTCAGCAGGCAGGGCCCGGACCACGGTGCCGGTCCCGGCCGGGAGGCGGACCGGCTCCAGGCATCTCCCCGGGCCGTCTCCCTCCCACGGTCCGCAGCACATCCAAGGAGGCCACCGTGATCATCCTCGGCGTCATTCTGCTCATCATCGGCTTCGCCACCGGCATCGGGTTCCTGTGGACCATCGGCATCATCCTCGCCCTCATCGGCCTCGTCCTGTGGGTCGCCGGCCTCACCGGCCACGCCGCCGGCGGCCGCCGTCACTACTACTGATCCGGTCACGGCCGGCTCACCGGCGGCGCCGCGGATCCCCACCCCGG